>JALOLG010000305.1 GCA_025456105.1 Ilumatobacteraceae bacterium
AGGTTCCGGACGACCTCGGCCACCTGGTAGACGTCGCCGCTCTTCAGCTTCTCCTGGTGGTTCTTGAAGCGACGGCTCCAGTTGGAGGGCACCCGGGGATCGGGCTTCGCGAGCACGGCCACCAGGTCCTCCAGCTCGTCGGCCGACACCGGCGGGCGCACGCCCACCTCGTCGGTCTTGTCGACGGGCACCTTGAGCGTCATCTCGTTGATGACGGTCTGGAGGATCAGGTAGTCCTTCTTCTCGCCGAAGGCCTCCATCTTCTTCGTCCCCACCACGACGCACGCACCGTGCTGCGGGTAGATGACGGTGTCGCCCTTCTTGAACTTCACGACGGCCGAGGGTACAGCGCCCCCGACAGGATTCGAACCTGCGACCTTGTCATTAGAAGTGACTTGCTCTGTCCAGCTGAGCTACGGGAGCGGCTCCGAGCGTAGCGGTGGTCACGCCAGGCGTCGCCGGAGCAGGTCGAGCGAGGAGATCACGGCGAACTGGCGCATCTGCTCGCGCTGGCCGGGCAGCCGGAGCAGGTGGGCATCGGAGCCCGTGGCGTCGGCGATCCCCACCCACAGCGTCCCCACCGGCATGCCGTCCTGCTCGGTGGGCCCGGCCACCCCGGTGAGCGCCATGCCGACGTCGGCGTCGAGCACGCGCCGCGCCCCCTCGGCCATCGCCACGGCGGCCTCCTCCGACACGACCTGGCGGGCGTCCACCCCCAGCACCGAGCGCTTCACGTCGGTCGCGTACGACACGATCGAGCCGCGCAGCACGTCGCTCGCACCCGCGATCCCGGTGAGCCGGGCCGACACGAGCCCACCGGTGACCGACTCGGCCAGCCCCAGCGTCAGCCCCCGGGTGCGCAGCACGTCGAGCACGACCGACTCCATCGTCTGGTCGTCGACGCCGAACACCTGGTCGCCGAGCACGACTCGGATGCGCGCCTCCCACTCGTCGAGCAGCGCCGTGGCGGCCGCCCCGGTGGGCGCCTTCGCGGTGAGGCGAACCTTCAGCCCCTCCCAGCCGCTCGCGAGGAACGCGAGCGTCGGGGTGCCGAGCTCGTCGAGCTGCTCGATCAGGTGGTGCAGCCGCTCGTTGAGGCCGCTCTCGCTCTCGCCCCACGTGCGCAGCACGCGGCTCGCGATCACCGCGACATCGCCGCTGCGCCGCTGCAGCTCGGGCAGCACCGCCCGGTCGAACATGTCGTGCAGCTCGTGGGGCACCCCCGGCACGGCGAACACCACCTTGTCGACGCCACCGACCCGCACCGGGCAGATCAACCCCGGGGCCGTGCCCCGCGTCTGCGGGATGATCGTCGCGCCGGCCGGCACCTGTGCCTGGCGGAGGTTGTTCTCGGGCATGCGGCGGCCGCGCGACTCGAAGAGCCGGCGGATCACCTCGGCCACCTCGTCGTGGTGCTCGAGCCCGACCCCCATCACCGCCGCGATCGCCTCGCGCGTGACGTCGTCGTGGGTGGGGCCGAGCCCGCCGCACACCACCACCGCGTCGGCCGACTCGAGCAGCCGTCGCAGCTCGCGCTCGATGCGCCCGACGTTGTCGCCCACCTTCACCTGCAGCAGCGAGTCGATCCCCGCCGCCGCGAGGTGCTCACCGAGCCACGCCGAGTTCGTGTCGATGATCTGGCCCAGCAGCAGCTCGGTCCCCACGGCCAGCACGTCACAGCGCACGGGTGACCACCTCGTCGCGCGGGCCGGTGCGGGCCAGCCACAGGTACTGCGCGCCGCTCACCAGCGCCAGCGCCACCGCTCCCCACAGGAAGAAGCTCCAGATCCACGTGGCGTCGAGCGCAGTGAGCGGCAGCAGCGCGAACCCCACGGCGAGCTGCTGGAACAGCGTCTTCAGCTTCGCCATGCGGCTGGCCGGCACGCTGACCCCCTTCGAGCCCACGATGGTGCGGTACACGCTGATCACGAACTCCCGTGCCGCGATGAGCAGCACCGGCCACAGCGGGAACGCATCGTTGGCGACCAGGGTGAACATGGCGCCGAGCACGAGCACCTTGTCGGCGAGCGGATCGAGGAACGCACCCGAGCGCGTGGCGCCCTGACGGCGGGCCACCCAGCCGTCGACGCCGTCGCTCGCACTCAGCAGGAACCAGAGGACGAACGCCAGCCACGAGCCACCGGGCTCGTCGGGGATGACCAGGAACATCAGCGGCGAGAGCAGCAGCCGCCCCACCGTGATGGCGTTGGCCCACGTGGCGAGCGCGTTCGGGTCGACCGGCATCAGTCGGGCGCCCCTCCGGCCGCCACGAGGTCGGGGCCGAGCGCGTCGACGATCGCGACCTCGGCGAAGCCGCCCACCTCGAGCGCCGGGTCGACGTGGATCACGCCGTCGATCGACGGGGCCTCCCGGTGCGAGCGACCGATGCCGGGCTCGTCGACCAGCACCGTCGCCGTGCTCCCGATCAGGGCGTCACGCCGATCGGCGGTGATGGCGTCCTGCAGCTCGCGCAGCTCGGCGATGCGCTCGCGCACCAGGCCCGGATCGACCGCGCCGTCGAGCTCGGCGGCGTACGTCCCGTCCTCGCGGGAGTACTCGAAGAAGCCGCACCAGTCGAGCTGGGCCTCCTCGACGAATCGCAGCAGCAGGTCGTGGTCGTCCTCGGTCTCGCCGGGGTAGCCGACGATGAAGTTGCTGCGGAACGCCGCCTCGGGCTCGCGCGCCCGGATGTCGTGGATGCGGCGGAGGAACCGGTCGCCGTCGCCCCACCGGCGCATGCGCCGCAGCAGCGGCTTGCTCACGTGCTGGAGGGAGAGGTCGAAGTAGGGCACGCCCGAGTCGCAGATCGCATCCACCAGCGCGTCGGTGAGATCGCTCGGGTACAGGTAGAGCAGCCGCACGCGGTCGACGCGTGCGGCGACGGCCTCCACGAGCGGCACGATCGCACCTGCACCCAGCTCGTCGGGGCGGTCCTTGCCGTACGAGGCGAGATCCTGGGCCACCAGCACGACTTCGCGGGCGCCCAGCTGGTCGACCTCGGTGAGGATCGAGCCCACGTCGCGGCTGCGCTGCGGGCCGCGGAAGCTCGGGATCGCGCAGAACCCGCACGTGCGGTCGCAGCCCTCGGCGATCTTCACGTAGGCCCACGGCGCGGACGACGCCGGCCGGGGCAGGTTGAGCAGGTCGAAGCTCGGCAGAGGCACCTCGCCCCGGCGGGTCCGGCCGAGGGTGACCGGCACGCCGAAGCCCACCACGGCGTCGGCCTCGGGCAGGGCATCGGCGAGCTCGTCGCCGTAGCGCTCGGCCAGGCACCCGGTGACCACCAGCTCGGCCCCCGACTGCTTGTGGTCGGCGAGGGCGAGGATGGTGTCGATCGACTCCTGCCGGGCCTCCTCCACGAAGGCGCAGGTGTTGACGATGACGAGGTCCGCCTCGCCCGGCGCCGAT
>JALOLG010000306.1 GCA_025456105.1 Ilumatobacteraceae bacterium
GCACGCACCCGTCACCCGTCGACCGAGGAGCCGCAGCCGTGACCGTGCACCTCCCCACCATCGACCTCCCCGACGTCGAGATCCGAGAGACCGCCTACACCGTCTCCTGCGGGCAGACGTCGGTGCATGTCGCCGAAGCCCTCAACGGCCAGTCGTGGTGGGCGGGCAAGACCCAGCACCCGACCCGCGTCGACGCGCTGCACGCCGCCGGGATCGAAGCCCGCCGAGGCGAGCACCGCCGCCGCCTCCACGCCGCCGTCGACGCGTACCTCGACGGCCTCCACGACGGAGCCGGCCAGTGAACCCGGCGCTCGTGCTCATCGTCGTCGCCTGGATGATCGGCTCGACCATCCTCATCGCACGCCTCGGGACGGGGCGGTGGCGATGAGCGACGACCCGCAATGGATCGCCTGGCGCCTGGGAGGCATCACCGCATCCGACATCGCCCGCGCCCGATCCGGCCGCTACGGCGGCCGCTACGGCGTCGTCGCCGACAAGCTCGGCCTCACCGAACGTGCGGAGAACGAGCAGATGCGTCGGGGGCTCCGCTGGGAGCAGGCGATCGCCGACGCCGTCCACGCGCTCACCGGCCTGCACGTCGTCGGGGAGCAGGCATGGTGCCAGCACCCGGACTACGACCACCACCGCGCGACGGTCGACGGGTTCCTGTCACCGCTGCCCGAAGCGACGATGGCCGACGTCTCCGCCGGCCTCGAGGTCAAGACCCACGGCACGAACGTCCGACCGGCGTGGGACTACTGGCTGCCGCAGGTGCAGTGGCAGATGTGGGTGACCGGCACGCCCCGCACCCTCGTCGCCGCCGCCGAGATCGACGACGACACCGACGAACTCGTCGCCCTGCGCCTCCGCTGGGTCACGTTCGACTACCTCGAGTGCGACGACCTCATCGTCCTGGCCGACGAGCTGTGGGTTCACGTCCAGACGGGCACCCTGCCCGAGCCGGACACCGCGACGGCGCTCGACGTCGTCAAGACCGTGCACGCCGAAGCCGACGCCGACGCCGACACGGTCGACCTGTCCGACATGGTCGACGAGCTCCGTCGCCTGCACGAGATCAAGGCGGCGGTGAAGGCGGTCACCGAGGAGCGGGACCTGCTCGAGGCCCGCATCCGTGACCGTCTCGCCGCCGCCACCAAGGGCGCCACGCCGGACGGGTGGCGGGTGTCGCTGTCGAAGCCGGCGCTCGTGCTCACCGCCGAAGCAGAGGCCGACCTCCTCGCTTCCCGCCCCGACCTCGGCCGGGCCGTCCTCGACCGGGACCGGGCACGCATGGAGGTGCCGGACCTCTACGCCGCCCATCGCCAGCCTGTCGGCGCCCGCCGCCTGACTCTCACCGCCCCGAAGGAGCACGACTCGTGACCAACTTCTGGAAGAAGGGCAACAAGCTTCCCCACTCTGAACCGGGGGCCGTCAGCGGCGACCCGGCGAAGTGGCTGCACGACGGCGGAACGGTCAGCGCTGCGATCGCCAGAGACTCGTTCATGGTCGGCGGCCGGGAGGTGTACGCCATCCGAGACGGGTCGTCCCGTTGGCGCAAGAAGCCGGTCGAGGTCGACGCGTGGCAGGTGACGTACGAGGACCGCTGGGCGGTGGCCGCCTGGTGCGGCGGTCGGGTGTCCGGTACCGGCGTCGTGATCCCGACCCTCGAAGGCGACATGTACGCCGCCCCCGAGGACTACGTGATCCGTGGCGTGCGAGGCGAGTTCTACCCATGCAAGCCCGACATCTTCGCCGCCACCTACGAGCCCGCCCCCGACGGCGGCGACGCGAGCGACACGTACCGGTGGGACTGGTTCGACGAGCACGACAGCTACGGCGTGCGTCGCGGCTCGGAGATCGTCCATCTCACCAGCCGCACCGGTCAGGGCTACGAGCGGGCCGTGGCCGACGCCGCAGCACTGAACGCCGCCGCCCGAACCGAGGAGGACGACCGTGACGCTTGAGCCGGTCGTCGTGGTCGCCCGGGCCGAGGACCTCGCCTACCTCCGCTCGATCATCGCCGACCTGCCGCCGATGCCGCCCGACGCGGCCCGTGCCGTACGGCTGAACGGCTGGACCGACGAGATGGTCCGCCTCGGCCACTTCCTGACCTCCCTCGCCGGACTCATCCGCAACGGCGACCTCACCCTCACAGAGGAGAACCAGTGACCGTCCTCGTCAGCCGCCACGCGACCCCCACCCCGAACACCCCCGCCGTCGCCGACACCGGCTCCGCCATGGAACTACTCGAGGTCGAGCTGCGCCGCGCGCAGGCCATCGCCCGAGCCAAGGACGCCCTGCCCCGCAGCTACCGGGACAACCCGGGCGCAGTGCTGCTCGCCGACCAGTGGGCCCGCAGCCGCGGCATCGACACCCTCACCGCCATCCAGTCCGTCAGCTTCGTGGACGGCAAGCCGCTGGTGGACGCCACGATGCAGCGGGCGCTCGCCGAGCGGGCCGGGTACGAGATCCGTGTCGTCGACCTCTCCGACGAAGCCGCCACCGTCATCGTCCTGCGCGGCGGCGCCGAGCTCGGCCGGGAGACGTTCACCATGAACGACGCCCGCCGGCAGGGCCTCGCCGGGAAGCAGAACTGGCAGCGCACCCCGCGCAACATGCTCGTCGCCCGAGCCACGAGCAACGCGTTGCGCTTCTACGCACCGAGCGTGCTGCTCGGCCTGACGCTCGAGGACGACATCGCCGACCCGACCGAGGTGCTCGCCCCGGTCACCACGATCGACGGGCCGGGGGACGGTGCGTCCCCCGCCTCGGCCGACCCCCGGCCCGCCCCCACCGCCGACGTCGACACCGGCGAGATCATCGACGCCGAGCTGGTAGACGAGCCGGAGCAGGCGGCGATGCGCGACGGGACGATCACCGTCGCCGACCTCAAGGCCGCGCTGAAGCAGGCCGGGGTCGCGCACGGCGACGCGATCCGTTGGGCGACCGAGCACACCGGCGAGCAGGTCCCGAACCTCACCGCGATCGCGGCCCGCCACGACCTCGCCGTCGCTCTCCTCGACTGGCTCCAGGCGTCGGAGGCGCTCGGACACGGATGCCCCATGGGAGGACGGCCATGAACGACGCCCGAGTCACCCCCGAAGGATGGATCCGGACCGGCCATCTGCTGTGGCGACCGGACCCCGACACCGTTGACGCCGGCGGTTGGGAGGTCGATCACGGCACCGGGTGGATTAGCGCATCGGAGGAGGAGCACGTCCTGCTTGACGCCATCGCTCGGCTGCTGCAACAGAACCGTCTGCTGCGGTCCGAGTCGGCGCAGACGTCCCGGGCCGCGATCGGTCTGTTCGAGAAGTGGCGTGCCGAACGCAAGCACGCCGACGCTCTCGCTGACGCTCTGCGGACCGGCAGGGACTGCGTGCCCGACGACATCAAGATCCC
>JALOLG010000307.1 GCA_025456105.1 Ilumatobacteraceae bacterium
CTGGCGGGCATCCTCCCGTTCGACGTCACCGACGTGACGGTGGTGTTCCCCTCGCCCGACGACCTCTCGGTGTTCGAGGTGAGTGTGGTCGGCCGGTTCGACTTCGGCGGCTTCCCGTCCGACGCCGGGTTCACGCCACGGATCGGCCTCGGCGGCGACGTCGTCACGCCGAGCTCACCGCCCGAGGACAACCGCTTCACGTTCTCGGTGGCCGTCGATGCGCTCGACGCTGGCGAGGTGCGCCCGATCGACCTCGGGCCGTTCACACTCGGGTTCGACGGGCTCCCCGCCGGCGACCACGTCTTCGGGGCCGAGCTCACCCTCGACGGCTACGCGAACGGCGTGCTGCAGACGGGCGTCGCCGGTTCGGTCGACGTCGACGGACCCGCCGGCTCGCCGCTCACGGGCGTCTCGGTCGACGTCGAGGGCGACCTGCAGCCAGGCGACCCCACCGTGCTCGACCTCGCCACCACCACGACCGTGTCGGGCGCCCTGCCCGGCGGCATCGAAGTGCTCGACCTCGAGCTCGCTGCTGGGGTGCGCATCGCGTTCGGCTCGACCGGCTTCGACATCGCGCCGCGGCTCGACGGGCTGACGGTGGGCGAGGTCGTGATCCCGCTCGGCGACGTGCTGACGCTCGTCGCCCAGGACGTCTCGATCGACCTCGCGCCCACGCCCGGGGACGACGTGCTCGTCGTGCCCGCCGACGGCTCCATCGGGGTGCGCATGGGCGACGCGTTCCCCCTCCTCGCCGGCTGGGGCGGCACGGCCGCCGGTGTGGCGCTCGACAGCGGATCCCGGGTGCGCCTGCTCGAGGGCTTCGCCATCGACATCACGCCGCCCGACGGCGAGCGGCTCGGACTCCCGTCGTGGCTGCCATTCGCCATCGACTCGATCGGCATCACCTTCCCCGACGCGGTCGTCGACGACGGCGGGCTGCAGGTGCCGCCTGAGGGCATCACGCTCACATCCGACCTGCTCGACGGGCTCCGGCTGCGGGTGAGCGGTGGGCTCACCGCCACCGACCTGTGGCCGATCAGCGCCGGGGTCGAGGGCCTCGAGGTCGACCTCGGTCTGCTCGCCGCCGGGCAGCCCCCCATCACCAACCTCGACGCGATCCGCTTCGGCGTCGAGCCGTTCGAGCTGCCCGGCGGTGTCGTCATCGGCGGCGTGCTCGAGCTCGGCTCGGTCCCGGTGGACGGAGAGACCGTCTTCTACGGACGGGTCGACGGCGAGCTCTCGGTCAACGGCATCGGCGGTGGCGCCGAGCTCATCGTGTCGCAGTGGGGGCCGCTCCTGCTCAGGATCTCCGCGCCGCTCGGCATCCCGCTCGGACCGACCGGCCTGATCCTCGCCGGCGCCACCGGGGCCGCCCAGTTCGGTGACGTCGGCGTGACGGTCCCACCGGCCGGCAACCCGCTCGCCCTCCTCAGCAACGCGATGGACCTGCCGACCGACGTGGTCATCGACCGCGACCGGATCATCGCCGAGCTCAGCGCGCTCGACGAGGGCGAGTACACCTGGGACCAGGGGTTCGCGATCGCGATCGCCGGCGACCTCACGGTCGCCGCCGCACCCGGGGTGCTCCAGGGCCGCGTCTCGATCGGGTTCAACCTCGGCCTCCCCGACGGCCCGAACGACCCGCCCGGGCTCCAGCTCGTCGGGAAGGGCGACGTCACCGTCCACGGCATCCCCCTCGGCGAAGCGGGGCTGCTGTTCGACGTCACGAACCCGATCGAGCCGACCTACGACTTCGCGTTCTCGTCGCCCGTCCCCGGCAGCCCGCTCGCCCTGATCGTGCCTGCCCAGGCGACGCTCGGGATCGGCCTGCGCACCGACGGCGTCGTGCTCGGCACCGCCGAGGGCCTCCGGGTCTTCGTCACCGAGCTCGCCGCGGGCGCCCTCGGCGAGGGCCAGGCGCTGTTCGCCAGCGTGCTCGACCAGATCGCCGACCGACTCGACGGACGGCGGTCGCGCCCCCTCGCCCGGCTCCTGCTCGACGTCGACGGTGACGGGTCGGTGTCGACCGCCGAGGGCGCCCGCACGATCACCTCGGCGTTCGTCGTCGACCGGCTCCTCGGTCGCAACGGACTCCCACCGCTCCTGCCCGCCACCGTGGCACCCGGCGCCGAGGACGACGTCGCCGTCGTGGTGGGCGCCGTGCTCGACGAGCTGCTCCTCGTGGCGGCCGACGTGCTCGCCGACCCCGCCGCCATCGGCTCGTTCGGACTCGACCCGGCGGCAGCGCTCACGGCACTGGCCGACGTCGTGCGCGACGCCACCGCCGACGCACTGGCCGCGTTCGGCGACCGCTTCGACCCGTCGATCACCGTCGAGGGCGCGCTGCAGCCGTCGATCCTCGGCATCGCGTTCGGCGACCCGACGGTGCAGGGCACCCTCTCGATCGACCGTCGCGGGCTCTTCTTCGAGCTCGGCGGCAGCATCATCGACGCCACCAAGCTGACGCTCTCCCAGACCTTCCCACCGGCGGCGCCGCTGATCAGCGCTGCGATGACGGCCGGGACGCTCGGCCTCACCGACCAGCTCGCCGTCGGGATGCGACTCCCCTACGGCGGGGTGATCGACGCGCTCATCGACGGCGAATCCCTCCCGCAGTTCCAGCCGCTCGACCCCGAGTGGGCGGTCTCGGTCGAGGGCGGGCTCGCGCTGTTCGGGTTCGAGGTGGCCGAGCTCGCCGGGCTCGCCGTGCTCCCCGGCCAGGCGACGTTCCTCGCCACCCGGCTGCAGATCGCCGACGACCCGGCCGCCTGGGTCGACCGCACCAAGACGCCCGTCACCCAGGCGCGCTTCGACGACCTCGTCGAGTACGGCGGCCTGCTCGTCACCGGGTCGCTCCGGGTGCCGCAGCTGATCACCCGGCCCGGCGACCTGCTGGCCTCGCTCCCACCACCACCCACCGACCCACTGGCGTACGGCGCCTGGCTGCAGGACCTGGCCGCCCTCAGCACCTCGGTCGACACGCCGGCGCGCGTCCAGCTCTTCCTGCCGGGCGTCCTCGCACTCGTCGACGCCGACACGGCGGTCGAAGCCGTGGAGAGCGTCTCGATCGAGGGTGTCTGGAACGGCGACGTGCTCGGTCTCGACCTCGGCGCCGGGCGCGTGACGGCCGGCATCGGCGGCGTCGGGGTGACGGGTGAGCTGCCCCTCACCGGCGGGACGGCCACGGCCACGTTGAACACGCGCGTGCTCGATGCCCTGTCGAGCTCGTGTGGACCCGCCGCCCCGCCGTGCCTACCCACCGGCGTGGTCGACGTCTCGCTCTCCAACGCCCAGGTCGTGCAGGCGCTCGGACAGCTCGGCATGCCAACCTGGCTGGTGCCCGAGAGCACCGGTCGTCTGCGAGCCGCCACCCCCGGGGTCGACG
>JALOLG010000308.1 GCA_025456105.1 Ilumatobacteraceae bacterium
GCCGCGATCGAGGCGGGACCGCGCGGCCACCAGCGCCGCCGGGGTGGTGACGCCGCCGACGGCGCGGCCGGCCACGTGGTTGAGCACCTGCTGCTCGAACGGGCGCAAGGGGTCGCCCGCCCTCCCTGCGTCGCGGGTGAGGACGACCACGGATCCGTCGACCACCGCCAGGCGCACCCACTCGCGAGCCGCCAGGTCGAGCAGCGTCGCCGTGACGGCAGCGTCGGGCGTGCGGTAGCCGCCGGTGAGCACGCCGACGACCGCCGGTGGCTCGAGGACCCCGCTGGGGAGCGGCTCGGGACGCCCGTCGCCGACGGGGCGCGGCCGACGCGCCCGCGTGGTGACGGCGGCCGCCGCGACCAAGGCGATCGACACCAGCGCGAGCGCGATGGCGACACCGGTCGAGGTGCCGTCGGGACGCGCAGCGAGCGCGATGACCACCGACGTCGACGACCCCATGGGCGGTCAGTCTGTCAGGTCTCGGCGCCGGTCGACCCGCCCGGCGGGAGCAGCCGGCGGGCCAGCTCGACGCCCCCTTGGACCAGCGTGGTGGCGATCCGCTCGCGCATGATCCGCTGGACGGACCACTGCCGGCCCGGCTGGGTCTTGGCCTGCACGCGGATCGTCGCTCCCTCGATGGTGAGCGCCTCGACGCCCAGCACGACGGGCGGCTCGATGACGTCGTCGCGCACCGACTCCTCGGCGCAGGCCTGGTCAGCGGCCTGCTGGACGAGGGCGATGGCCCGGTCGAGGTCGGCGTCGGCTGCCACCGTGACGTCGACGAGAGCCATCGCCCACGCCTTCGACCGGTTGCCCACCCTCGTGAACACGCCGTTCGGCACGTGCCATCGAGTGCCGTCGACGGAGCGCACCACGGTGGCGCGCAGCGAGAACCGCTCGACCGTGCCGACGGCCTCCTCGAGGTCGACCACGTCGCCGATGCCGTACTGGTCCTCGATCAGCACGAACAGCCCGGCGATGCAGTCGCGCACGAGGCTCTGCGCGCCGAAGCCGAGGGCGATGCCGGCGATGCCGGCGCTGGCGAGGAACGGCCCCAGCGCCAGGCCGGCGACGTCGGCGACGACGATCAGCGCCACGGTCCAGATCAGCGCGGTGGCGGTCCCGGCGAGGACGGCCCCGATCGAGTTCGCCCTCGCCTCGCGGCGGGGATCGTCGAAGCTCACGCGCAGGACCTCGGGGGCGTGCTGGTCGAGCACCTTCAGCGGCACGCCGACGATCGACGACTGGGCCTGCACGTAGCGCCGCACGGCCCGGCGCACCAGGCGCCGGGTGATCCGGGCCGCGACCCACGCCACCAGGAGCACGAGCACGATCTGGAGCGGGCGGTTCACCAGGAAGTCGAGCACACGGGTGAGCGACTCGTTCTCGCCGGTCTGGTCATAGATCCACTCGCACGTGCTGCTCGGCTCGTCGCCGCAGGCGTCGTCGAGGGTCCCGGGCCGGAGCATCGGCGCGACGGTAGCCTCGACGTCCGGCCGGTTCCGGCTGGCTCGCCGACGAGGCGCGCGACGACGGCCGCGACGGCGGCACGCGACAACGGCCGCGACGGCGGCACGCGACAACGGCCGCGACGGCGGCAAGCGACAGAGGCAGGAGAGAGCTCGGTGGGAGCGTCCAAGCTGGCAGTGATCGGCACCGGCTACGTCGGGCTCACGACCGGTGCCTGCTTCGCCCATCTCGGTCATCACGTGATCTGCGCCGACGTCGACCTCGCCAAGGTCGAGCGCCTCCGTGCCGGTGAGATCCCGATCGTCGAAGCCGGCCTCGACGACGTCGTCGCCGATGCGGTCGCAGCCGGCCGGCTCGAGTTCGTGCACGGCTCGACGGCGGCGGTCGCCGACGCGGACGTGGTCTTCCTGTGCGTGCCGACCCCCCAGGGCGAGGACGGCTCGGCCGACCTGTCGTACATCGAGGCGGCCGCCGCCGAGATCGCGCCCTCGTTGCGTCCGGGCGCGGTCGTCGTGAACAAGTCGACCGTCCCGGTCGGATCCACCAAGGTGGTCGAGCGGGTGCTGCAGCGCGACGACGTCGCCGTCGTGTCGAACCCCGAGTTCTTGCGCGAGGGCACGGCCGTCGCCGACTTCCTGCACCCCGACCGTGTGGTGATCGGCTCGTCGGACCCTGCCGCCGCCGAGCGGGTCGCGGCGCTCTACCGCGGCATCGACGCCCCCATCATCGTCACCGACCCCGCGTCGGCGGAGACGATCAAGTACGCCGCCAACGGCTTCTTGGCCATGAAGATCAGCTTCGTGAACGCGGTGGCGGCGATGTGCGAGGCCGTCGGCGCCGATGTCGCCGACGTCGTCGCCGGGATCGGCGCCGATCGCCGGATCGGCTCGGCCTTCCTGCAACCCGGTCCGGGATGGGGCGGCAGCTGCTTCCCCAAGGACTCCCGCGCGCTCGTTCGCATCGCCGAGGACCACGGCTACAACTTCTCGATGATGCGCGGCGTGATCGAGGTGAACGACGAGCAGCGGGCGAGGGTGGTCGACAAGATCCGGCAGGCGGTCGGTGACCGGGGCCTCGCCGGTGCGGTCGTCGGGGTGCTGGGCCTCACGTTCAAGGCCGGCACCGACGACCTCCGGGAGTCGCCGGCACTCGCCGTCATCGACGCCCTGCGCACGTCGGGCGCCGTCGTGCAGGCGTACGACCCGACCGTGCCTCCGATGGTCGCCGACCACCGGGCGACGGTGCTGCGGGGCATCGACGTGCGCGCCAGCGCGCTCGCCGCGCTCGAGGGCGCCGACGCGGCCGTGGTGCTCACCGAGTGGCCCGAGTTCGCCTCGATCGATCTGGCTGCCGTGGCGGCGGTGCTGCGTGGTGACGCGGTCGTCGACGCCCGGAACCTGCTCGACCCCGCCGAGGTCCGGGCGGCCGGCCTGCGCTACGACGGGATCGGGCGGCGGTGAGCCACCTCGTCCTGGTGGCCGGTGGCGCCGGCTTCATCGGCTCGCACCTGTGCGACCGCCTGATCGACCGGGGCGACACGGTCGTGTGCGTCGACGACCTCTCGACGGGCTCCGCGGAGAACGTCGAGCACCTGGCCGGCCATCCGCGCTTCGCGTTCGTCGAGGCCGACGTCACGGCCGTCGGGCTGCGCGAGCTGGTCGAGCCGCAGCTCGGATCACGTGGCCTCGATCGGGTGCTCCACCTCGCGAGCCCGGCGTCGCCGCCCGAGTACCTCCGGCGGCCGATCGACACGCTCGACGCCGGCTCGGCGGCCACGCGACAGCTCCTCGAGCTGGCCGAGGCGCACGGAGCGCGGTTCTTCCTGGCCTCCACCAGCGAGGTCTACGGCGACCCGCTGGTGCACCCGCAGCCCGAGACCTACTGGGGCAACGTGAACCC
>JALOLG010000309.1 GCA_025456105.1 Ilumatobacteraceae bacterium
TCGAAGGCGACATCTGGTACCCCGACACCACCTGTGCGGGCGGAGCGGGCGACATCAAGTTCGAGCGCTCGATCACGCCCGTCGACACCGATCTTCGCTTCGATCCGACGACGCGCGGCGTGTACTGCCTCAACCGGACGTGGGTCGAGCTCTTCGGTGCCGGGCCGACGCCCGGCGCAGTGCCCGGTGGCGCCGTGAACGTGAACCCCGCCCCTGACGCAAACGGCTGCAAGATCTTCTCGCCCGGCATCTACACGAGCCCGCCGGTGCTGGGCAACAACAACTACTTCCAGTCGGGCAACTACGAGTTCCGGAACATCGGCCTCCTCGAGGTCAAGGGGCAGGCGGTCCACATGGGCAACGACCCGTCCCTCGGAAACAACTACCCGGTCACCGAGAACACGCCGTGTGACTTCGCCCGGCAGAACGACCCCAACGTCGACAACACCACCGCCGATGGCGACCCGGTCGATCCGGCCACGTTCGGTGTCACCCTCTACACGAGCGGGAACACCCAGATCGAGACCGAGGCGAACGGCAGCTTCGAGATCTCGCGGCGCCAGCAGCAGTTCGTGCGGCCCAATGGCACGCCGGCAGTCTCGCTCGTCGCCATGCACGTGCTCAACTCCACCCTCGGTCCGAACACACCGATCCTGCTCGCCGACAACGGCAACAAGAAGCAGGTCGCACTCAACGGTCTCCTGTGGGCGCCCTACTCGTACGTCTACTTCGACACGGTTCCGTCGGAGAAGGCCGCCGTCCTACGAGGTGGAGCAGTGGTCGGACGATTCGAGGGCGGCGTGACGGCATCGGCGTCCGGCTTCGTGATCGAGGTGCCCTCGGCGTCGTCCAGCACCAAGCTGCTGCTGACGGCGACGGCCACCGACAACCGCGGTGACACGTCCGTGCGGGTCGTCGCCGACTATCGCCCCACATCGGGTGCTACCGCTGTCAACTCCTGGCGCGTCGTCAGCTGAGCCCTGACCTGGCGGAGTACGGTCGAGCCGCGTGAGCGGCGTCCGGCTCCCGTTCGATCCAGCCCTCGAGATCCCGGCGCTGACGCGCGTCGACCTCGACGTGCCCGACCACCCGGCGGTCGTCCATCCCGAGAAGGTCGCCCGAGCGGCGGTCGCCTCGCTGCCGCCGGTCACACCCGGCACCACGGTCGCCGTGGGCGCCGGCTCACGGGGGCTCACCAACCGGGTCGAGCTGCTCCGCGGCGCGATCGCCGGGCTGCGCGACCTCGGGGCCGAGCCGTTCGTCGTGCCGGCCATGGGATCGCACGGCGGCGCCACCGCCGACGGGCAACGGGCCATGCTCGCCTCGCTCGGCATCACCGAGGAGTCGGTCGGCGCCGAGATCCGGGCGTCGATGGTCACCGAGGTCGTCGCCCGCACCGCCTCGGGCATGCCGCTGTACCTCGACGAGCACGCCGCCGCAGCCGACCGCATCTTCCCGGTCAACCGCACCAAGCCGCACACCTGCTTCAAGGGGCCGATCGAGTCGGGCCTCACGAAGATGGCCGTCGTCGGCTTCGGCAAGCAGCCGGGCGCGGCGCAGATCCACTCGTGCGGTCCGGTCGAGATGCGCGACCGGCTCCTCGACGGCATCGCCGCGCTGAAGGCCACCGGGCGGGTCCTCGGCGGCCTCGCCTCGATCGAGTCGGCCACCGGCGACGTCATCCGGGTCGAAGCCCTCATCGGCGACGAGATCGGAGCCGAGCGCGAGATCGAGCTCAACGACCTCGCCCGCGAGGTCATCCCGACGCTCCCGTACGACGACATCGACGTGCTGATCATCGAGCGGGGCGGCAAGGACATCTCGGGCACCACCATGGACCCGAACGTCACGGGCCGGTTCTGGGTGCCCGGGCTGCCCGACGCCGACCGGCCGAGGGTCGCCACGATCGTGCTGCTCGACCTCACCGACGTGAGCGGCGGCAACGCCCTCGGCATCGGGTTCGCCGACTTCATCCCCGAGTCGCTGGCCGCCAAGATCGACTGGCAGAAGACCTACGTCAACTGCTTCACGGCCGGCCCAGCGGGCCTGCGGCGAGCCCGCATGCCGATGGTGCTGCCCGACGAGGAGTCGTGCACCAAGGCGGCGCTCAGCATGTGCGGCCGGGCGATCGACGAGCCCAAGCCGCACCAGCGGCGCTGCTCGCCGACCTCGTCGAGATCGTCGGGGCGGCGAACGTGCTCGTCGACGCCGACCTCCGGGCCACCTACGAGACCGACTGGACCGGCCGCTACCACGGCACGGCCGCCGCCGTGGTCCGCCCGGCCGACACCGCCGAGACCGCCGCCACCCTCGCAGCGTGCACCCGTCACGGCGCCACCGTGATCACCCAGGGCGGCAACACCGGGCTCGTCGGCGGCGGCGTGCCCCGAGGCGAGCCCGCCGACGATCGGCCGGTCGTCGTCCTCTCCACCCGCCGGCTCGACACACTCGGCCCGGTCGACGTGGGTGCGATGCAGGTGACGGCCGGGGCCGGGGTCACGCTCGCCCGCTGGCGCGACCACGCCCGCGCCGCGGGACTCGACGCGCCGCTCGACTTCGCGGCCCGCGACTCCGCCACGATCGGCGGGGCGATCGCCACCAACGCCGGCGGGTCGCGGGTGGTGCGGTTCGGCACGATGCGCCAGCAGGTCGCCGGGATCGAAGCGGTGACGGCGAGCGGCGACGTGATCGGCTCGCTCGCCGGGCTGCCCAAGGAGACGGTCGGCGTCCACCTGCCGTCGCTCCTCGCCGGGAGCGAGGGGACCCTCGCCGTCGTCACGACGGCCCGCCTGCGACTCGTGCCCTGGTACCGCTCCACCGTGACGGCCATGGTGGCCACGGTCGACCTCGAGTCCGCCGTCGCCCTGCTCGGTCGACTGCGCGGCCGGCTGACGTCGCTCGACGCCGTCGAGCTGATCCTCCCCGAAGCGCTCGATCTCGTGAGCCGTCACCTGGGTCGTACGCCACCGGTGCACGGTGGCACCGTCGTGGTGGTCGAGTGCGCGGACCACACCGACCCCACCGCCGACCTGACGGCGGCCCTCGGCGACGCGCCCGAGGTGCTCGACGCCGCCGTCGCCACCGACGGCCCCGGCCGGGAGCGGCTCGTCGAGCTGCGCGACCGGATCACCGAGTCGATCAACGCCGAGGGTGTGCCCTTCAAGCTCGACGTGGCCGTGCCGGTGGGGCGCCTGCCCGAGCTGCTCGACGTGGCGCGGTCGGCCGTGGCCCGCCAAGGCGGCCGGCTGATCCCGTTCGGTCACCTGGCCGAGGGGAACGTGCACCTCAACGTCCTCGAGCCCGGCGACACCGATTCGATCGCCGGCGACGTCCTCACCGCCGTCGCCGCGATGGGCGGCACGATCTCGGCCGAGCACGGCGTGGGCGTCGCCAAGACCCGCTGGCTGCACCTCGTGCGCTCACCCGCCGAGCTGGCGGCCATGCGCGCGATCCGCCACGCCCTCGACCCATCCGGCACGCTCAACCCCGGCGTCCTCCCGTGATCTCGGTGACATCCGTTGCGGATTCCGCAATGGATGTCACCGAGAACGTGATGGAGGGCGAGCACCCGCGTCAGGCGCCGGGGGCGAAGCCGAGATCCGCGGCGGTGAGCAGCGGGCGGTAGGGCACGCCCGCCGCTGCGCACAGGTCGGCGCACGTGTCGCCGCGGTCGACGATCACGGTCGCGAGCACCACCTCGGCACCGAACTCGCGCACCACCTCGACCGCCTCCAGCAGCGAGGTGCCCCGCGTGGTGGTGTCCTCGGTGACGATCACCCGGTCGCCCACCCGCAGGGCTCCGGCGAGTCGGCCCGTGACCCCGTGGTCCTTGGCCTCCTTGCGCACGCTGAAGCTGCGCAGCCGCACGCCGCGGGTGGCCGCGACGGCCGCGACGCCGAACGCCACCGGGTCGGCACCCATCGTGAGGCCACCGATCGAGTCAGCGCCTCCCGGCACCACCTCCGCGACCAGCTCCAGCAGCGCGTCGGCCACCAGCACGATCCCGTCGGGGTCGCACGCCGTCTGCTTGGTGTCGAGGAACCACGACGAGCGCGCCCCCGACTTGAGCACGAAATCGCCGCGCTTCACCGAGTGGGCGAGCACGTGGGCGCGCAAGGCATCGAGCGCGGGAGGAAGCGGGGGGTGGGTGGGAGGAACGGGCGGGAGATCGTCGGTCATCGACCGGCAGTCTGGCGCAGCTGGTCGACGTCGAACGCTGCCGCCGGCTCCCACGCCGCGCGGTAGCTCGTGGTGGTCCCCGACATCAGCACCGTGAACCGCACCTCGCCGTTCGGGCCGATGTCGCTCAGGATCTGCCCCGACCCGTTCGCACCCCACCCGAGCACCGTGCCGCCGTCGTCGGTGAGGCGGGCGCTGCCGAGGGCTCCCGAGTTGCGCCCACTCGGGTCGGCCACCTGGCGCACGAACGTCGCAGTGCGTGCCGTCTCGTCGATCCGGTACTGCACGAAGCGAGCCGCGCCGGTCGGCGCGCTGATCGACGGGATGCCGGTGAAGACCGTCCGGTTGTCGAACACCGTGACGTCGCCGTTGGCCAGCACCTCGGGATCGTGCTGGCGGAACGTGCCGCCGCCCGGGTCGCCCACCAGCTGCAGCGAGACACCCGGTCGAGCGGTCCCGCCCAGCTTCCACCGGATCGTCCCCCGCGCCGCGTCGGTCCAATCGATCGCGTAGAGGGCATCGGCGTGGCGAGCCGACAGCACCACGGTGTCGCCGCGCACGCTGAACCCGTTCGGGTGGACGGCGCTCAGCAGGTACTCGGTGACCCCGCCCACCTGGCGCACGAAGCACAGCGGCACCGTGGTCTCGCTGAGCGAGATGGTGGTCGCATCGGGCACCGCTTGCGGCCGCGCGCTCCACATCCGGCCGGTCGAGGTGCCGTCGGGGAGCAGCTCCTCGATCAGCGCGCCCGCCACGTAGGTGGCGCTCACCTGCTGCCCGGTCGGGGTCACGCACGGGCGCGGCTCGGTGGGGGTCTCGAGCGGCATCGACATCACGAGGACGTTGCCGTTGGCCAGCTCGTGGGCGTCGTGGTGGTTCGTGGCGTCGGGCGGTGACACCCGGTACGTCCGCACGAGCGTGCCGTCGAGGGTGCGCCGGTCGTAGCCGTTGGCCGGGTTGGTGCCGAACGCGAACCCCTCGGCCTCGAACCACCACAGGTCGCCGTTCGCCAGGCGCTCGAGGTTGCGCGGCTGGCGGCCCGGCGCACCCAGGCGGTACCACACGGGCACGCCGTCGCGGTTCAGGATCATCAGGTAGCTGTCGGCGGCCGGGTCGCCGTTGGTGGCGACGAGGTACCAGCCGTCGCCGTGCCCGCCCACCCCGTCGACCGAGTACCGCGGGAACCGCGGGGGGACGCACCGGATCCAGTGCTCCTCGTCGACACCGGGACCCGTGAGCGTCACCACCAGGGCCGCGTGTGCCGGCTGGGTGGTCGACACGCTCTCCCGAGGAGTCCCCGACACGTCGAGCGGCGT
>JALOLG010000310.1 GCA_025456105.1 Ilumatobacteraceae bacterium
GCCCACCGAGTCGCAGAACCGGGCGACGACCTCCGGCGGGCCGACCACCACCAGGTGATCCCCCGGCTCGGGCAGGTGGGCGTTGGTGGCCACCGACACGGCGTCACCGTGACCGATGCGGCTGAAGCCGAGACCCGGGTACCGCTCGCGCAGCTCCCCGAGCGACGGCAACCCAGGCGTTCGGATCGTCACCGTCCAGTTCACCAGCCGTTCCACGCGCGGTGGCGGAGGCGGTGGGTCGATCGCGGCGGGCAACGTCAGGCGCCGGTCGAGGAACAGCGTGAGCACCACGAGCATCGCGGCCACGGCGACCGGGTAGGCGAGCGAGTACGCCACCACCGGGTCGCCCTCGGTGACGGCCTCAGCCGCCGCCTGGAGCGCAGGGGTGTTGGTCGTGCTCCCGGCGAACAGCCCGGCCCGCTCAGCCGCCGTGAAGCCGAACGCCGACGCCGTCACGGCCGTCACCCCACCGAGCACGGCAACCAGGCCCACGACGGCGGCCAGCGTCGATGCCGCGCCCCGCCGCACCGCGGCGAAGAAGGTCGGGCCCGAGGCCAGCCCGATCGTGTAGGTGAAGAGCACGAGTCCGAGCTCACGGAAGATCGAGAGCGCACCGAGCTCGCTCAACCGATCGTCGAGCGCCCCGAACGCCAGGCCGACGAACAGCGCGGCCGCCGGCCCGATCGCGATCCCCCTGACGCGGATCGCGCCGAGGCCCGCGCCGATGCCGACGACGAGGAAGAGGAGCAGCACCGGCTCGTCGACGAGGAAGTCGACCACGGCGCCGAGCGTAGGCACGCCACGTGCCGGCCTGCCGTCCCACGTTTCGCGAACCTTCGCGACCGCTGCGGCGCTCGGCGGCGAGCGCGACCGTACGGTGGCGTCGTGCGAGCCGCCGCGCTGACCGTCGCACTGACCCTGGTGGTCTCGGCCTGCTCCGCCGACCGGGCGACGCCCGACGACGGAGCCCCCTCGCCCGTCGCAGCGGCCGAGCGCATCGTCGACGGGCTCCGCCGTGGCGCATTGGACCCGTCGGCGCTGTCGGAGCTCGCGGAGGTGGGCGGCCCCGCCGACGCGTGGCTGGTGGCCGATGTGCTGCGGTTCCTCCAGGGCGGGCCGGAGCAGGAGGCCCTCGTCGAGGCGATCGCCCAGCTGACCGGTGACGAGGAGATCCTGGTGGCCGGAGGGTCCGACGGATCCTGGACCGGCGTCACCAACCGCCTGATCGCCGCCGATCACCCGCCACCCGACGACTACCGCCGACTCAAGGGCGAGATCTTCACCATCGTCGACTCGAGGTGGGCGCCGATCTTCGACGACGCGGATGCCGAGATCGACTGGCGCTGGCTCAGCTGGGGTGGCGTGCTGGTCGACGACCGGCCGCTGGGCGATGACGCGACGTGCCCTCGCGGCTGCATCCCCGCGCTGGACGACCCGGAGCTCGTGCCCGCCGCCGCGGGCGACTGGTACCCGGACGAGCGGATCGTCTTCGGCATCGTGGAGGGCGGTCAGGCGGTCGCCCTCCCCAAGAACGTGATGGAGGTCCACGAGATGGTGAACCTCACGATCGGCGGGCGCCGCATCGGCGTCCCCTACTGCACGCTCTGCGGCAGCGCGCAGGCCTACCGAACCGATGGGGTGACGGGCGCGACCGGCGACCTCGTGCTGCGCACCTCCGGCCTGCTGTCCCGCTCGAACAAGGTGATGTACGACCTCGGCACCGGCTCGGTCTTCGACACGTTCACCGGCGCGGCCGTCACCGGGCCGCTGCAGGACGCCGACGTCGTCCTCGAACCGCTCACGGTCGAGGTGGCCACGTGGGGCGCGTGGCGCGCCGCGCACCCCGACACGCTGATCGTGGCCGAGGACGGGGGCATCGGGCGCACGTATCCCCTCGACCCGCTGGGCGACCGCGATGCGAACGGGCCGATCTTCCCGATCGGCGACGTCGACGACCGGCTCGGCGTGCAGGCCGCCGTGCTCGGGGTGATCGCGGAGGACGGCACGCCGGTGGCGTTCGACGCCGCCGGCGCGCGTGCCGCGCTCGCCCGCGGTGCCGAGGTCGCGGCCGGTGGCGTCGTGCTGGAGTCGGACGGCGGCGGCCTGCGGGCGCGATCGACGGCGTCGGGGCGCGAGCTGCCGGCCCACGAGGCGCGCTGGTTCGCGTGGAGCCAGTTCCGCCCCGGCACCGTGCTGTGGACCGGATGAGCCCGCACGATGGCAGCCACGCCGGGCCGAGGTGCGACGATCGCGCCATGACAGCGAACTACGCCCAGCTCTACATCGACGGCGCCTGGGTGGCGCCGAGCTCCACCGAGACCATCGAGGTGTTCGACTCGGTCACCGAAGAGGTCATGGCCACCATCCCGGCTGGCACCGCCGACGACGTCGACCGCGCCGCGAAGGCAGCCAAGGCCGCGTTCCCCGCGTGGGCCGCCCTCACCGTCGAGGAGCGCGCCAAGTACATGACCCGCATCGGCGACGCGCTCGGGGCCCGCATGGACGAGATCGCCACCGCCATCTCCAAGGAGACGGGCATGGCCAAGTGGCTGTCGCAGCTGGTGCAGGTGGGCCTGCCCATCAACAGCTTCAACCAGGCCGCCGCCATCGCCGAGTCGTTCCAGTACGAGGAGGAGGTCGGCACCTCGCTCGTCGTCCGCGAGCCGATCGGCGTCGTCGGGTGCATCACGCCGTGGAACTACCCGCTCCACCAGATCGCCGCGAAGGTCGCGTTCGCCATGGCGGCCGGCTGCACCGTGGTGCTGAAGCCATCGGAGGTCGCCCCGGTCGACGCGTTCATCCTCGCCGAGATCATCCACGAGATCGGCCTGCCCGCCGGCGTGTTCAACATGGTCACCGGCGTCGGCCCGGTGGTGGGCGAGGCGATGTCGGCCCATCCCGACATCGACATGATGTCGTTCACCGGCTCCACCCGCGCCGGCAAGCGCGTCGCCCAGGTGGGCGCCGAGACCATCAAGAAGGTGGCGCTCGAGCTGGGCGGCAAGTCGGCCAACGTGATCCTCGACGACCTCGACGAGGCCGGCTTCCAGAAGGCGGTCAGCGACGGGGTCGGCAAGGCGTTCATCAACTCGGGCCAGACCTGCTCGGCGCTCACCCGCATGCTGGTGCCGCGGTCGCGCCTGGCCGAGGCCGAGGCGATCGCCGGCGCCACCGCCGAGGCGATGGTGGTGGGCGACCCGTTCGCCGAGGGTGTGCACCTCGGCCCGCTCGCGTCGGCCGCGCAGCGCGACCGCGTGCAGGGCTACATCCAGAAGGGCATCGACGAGGGTGCCGTCGTCGTCGCCGGCGGACTCGGCAAGCCCGAGGGCCACGAGACCGGCTACTTCGTCAAGCCGACCGTG
>JALOLG010000311.1 GCA_025456105.1 Ilumatobacteraceae bacterium
CGCCGTCGGGGTCGGTGAGCAGCTGCTGGGGCACCTGGTCGAGCAGGGCCCGCAGCAGGTCGCGAGCCGGCGTGCCGTCGACGAGGTCACGATCGTCGTGCACGCCGAGTGCAGCGCGCCCCACGTCGTTGAGGTCGACCAGCGAGCCGTCGAGGCCGAACACGACGACGGCGGCGTCATCGGCCCGCAGCAGGTCGTCGAGGCGCGCCAGGGCCGTCGGTGCCTCCGTCCCGCCGTCGACGGTGTCGTTGCTGGTCATGGTCGTCGTGGTCCCTCGTCAGCGCGCGAAGGTGCCCGACCGGTCGGCGGCCGCGATCGCGAGCCGCTCGAGGAGGTCGACCACCTCGTCCGCGGGGGTGTCATCGGCAGCCTCGAGCGTCCGGTTGAGCGCGTACACCGTGAGGAAGTACTCGTGCTCCTCGCCCGCCGGCGGGCACGGACCGCTCCAGCCGGCGACGCCGAACGAGTTGGTGCGCACCACGGCCGACCCGGGGATGGCTCCCTCGGGGATCGCTCCGAACGACGGGTCGATCCCGGTGACCAGCCAGTGCACGAGCCCGTCGGCGTCGAGGTCGCGCAGCACGACGGCCAGCTCGACCGTGCCGTCGGGCGGCACCGACCAGCTGATCGAGGGTGACACGTCGTCGCCGTCGCAGGAGTACCGCGGGTCGATCGGGGCGAGCGGTGCCCAGGGCGTGACGACCTGGAACCCGGTGACCGGCTCGGCGGGCAGCGTGTCGATCGCCCCCAGCTCGTCGAGCTCCTCCACGGTGGGGTCGGGGGCCACGGTGGTGGTGGGCGCGGGCTGGGTGGGCGGCCGCAGCTCCTTGCCGTCGCCGGTGTCGCAGGCGGCGAGGACGACGATCGATGCGGCCAGCGCGACCACGGGCCACCTGCGGGCTCCACACGGCATGGTCGCCGAGGCTACCGATAGCCTCGCGGCGTGTCCGACCGGCTCACCCTGCTCACCGTGCACGCCCACCCCGACGACGAGGCGTCGAAGGGCGCCGGCACGGTGGCCCGGTACGTCGCCGAGGGCGTGCGCGCCGTGCTCGTGTGCTGCACTGGCGGCGAGGAGGGCGACCTCCAGAACCCGACCCTGCGGGAGCCCGGCCAGCCGTTCCACGGGCTCACCCCCGAGCAGGAGCAGCGTGCGGTCGCCGCGGCCCGGGCGGGCGAGCTCGAGGCGTCGGCGGCGATCATCGGCTTCGACGAGGTGGTGCTGCTCGGCTACCGCGACTCGGGGATGCCCGATCACCACGCCAACCAGCACCCCGAGTGCTTCCACATGGCCGACATCGACGAGGCAGCCGGTCGCCTGGTCGAGGTCGTGCGGCGGGTGCGGCCCCAGGTGCTGCTCACCTACGGCGACGACCAGCGCGGGTACCCGCACCCCGACCACCTCAAGGTGCACGACATCTCGGTGCTCGCCTTCGAGCGCGCCGGCGACCCGGCGTGGTACCCCGAGCTCGGCGAGCCGTTCCAGCCGTCGAAGCTCTACTACTCGGCATGGTCGCGGGCCCGGCTGGTGGCGGTGCACGAGGCGCTGCTCGAGCGGCGCGGCGAGTCGCCGTTCGAGGAGGCGTGGTTCGAGCGCCCCGACATGGACCACCGCATCACCACCAAGATCGACGTCGGTGCGTTCCTGTGGGCACGTTCGGGTGCGCTGCGGGCACACGCCACCCAGGTCGACCCGACGGCGGGCTGGTGGTTCGGCCTGTCCGACGACGAGCTGGCCGAGGTGTACCCGTGGGAGGACTGGATCCTCGCCCGGTCGCTGGTGGGTCCGATCCCGTCGGGCGCGGACGAGACCGACCTGTTCGCCGGCATCGCCGTGCCGTCGTCGGTGGGCGACCGATGAGCCTGCAGGTCCGCGTGGCCGTCGGCAAGAAGGACGAGCGGGTCGAGGGGCCCGACGACGCCGACGTCGTCGTCACCGTGCCCCTCGACGTGGCCTCGGCCCCCGACTTCGACGCGACGGTCGAGTACATGCGCGGCCGCTTGAAGGCGACGGGCCACACCGGGCGGCTGTTCGAGGTGCTGCGATCGGGCGAGGTGGCGGCGACCGTCAGCCGGCTCGCATCGCCGACCTGAGGTCGCGGTACCCGATCAGCACGGCGCCCCGGTCGACCAGCAGCGCGCGGGTGGCGGGGTCGAGCATCAGCGCGAGGTCGTCGATCCAGTCGTCGGCCGACTCGGACAGGGCCCGCACCTCGGGGTGGTCGGCGGCCGGCTGGACGTGGATCTCGGTGACGCCCGGCTCGAGTGCCTCGACGGCGCGCTCGAAGCGGGCGCGCGACCCTGGACGCCAGTCGTGGTCGAAGTGGTCGGGGAACACGACGCCCTCCTCGAGGGCGAGCTGCCGGAACGGGAAGCCCGCCTGCTGCTCGCTCACCGTCGACGGGAGCCGGATCGGCAGCCGGTACTCGACGGCGAGGTCGAGGTACACGTCGAAGAACTCGGGCCGCAGCGTGATGGCGGTGAGGTGCGGGGCGAGGTGGGTGACGTCGATCCCCCAGGCGAGCGCCCGGTCGACCTGGGCCTTGAGCTCGCGCCGCACCTCCGCCGGGTCGGCGTGCTCCCACAGGTCGTCGAGGGTGCGCGGGAAGCCGCCCTCGCCCGACTGCAGCGACGGGGCGTGGGTGATCGGCCCCCAGCGGTAGGCCGCGTGCTCGGCGTTGAGCGTGAGGTGCACGCCGATGTCGTCGCCGGGCCGGTACTGCAGGGCGGCCTGCCGGGCCCAGGGGGCGGGGACCATCAACGAGGCGCAGGTGGCCGCACCGTCGCGGAGCGCCGCGTACACGCCCACGTTGGCGGCGTGGCACGAGCCGAGGTCGTCGCACGAGATGATGACGAGCCGGGCGTCGGCGGGGTGCCCGAGGCGTTCGGCGAGCGTGGCCACGGGCCCCGACGCTACCGCCCGCTCGTCAGCAGGCGCCCCAGAGCCCCCGGTCGGCCAGCTCGGCCGCTCGTGCCGCGTCGACGAAGCGGTCGCGGTGGGTGGTGTTCGGCTCGAAGGTGAGCGGCGTCGCGAAGCCCTCCTCGACGAGGGCCAGGTTGACGAGCAGCCCGTCGGACGCACGGTGCACGTAGGCGAGCAGGCGTCCGTAGTCGTCGCGGGGCTCGGTGTCGCGCTCGAGTCGCACCGGGGTGCCGGGCGGGAGCAGCGCAGCGGTGCGGGCGCTCGCCTCGGGTCCGTGGCACTCGGGCGGTCGGTCGGGGATGCGCGTCTCGGGCGTGTCGATCCCGATCAGCCGGACGCGCTCGCGTCGGCCGTCGATGTCGGCGTCGATCGTGTCGCCGTCGACGATCTCGACCACCACGGCGTTGGCCGCCACGACCGTCGCGGTCGGGCCC
>JALOLG010000312.1 GCA_025456105.1 Ilumatobacteraceae bacterium
TCGAGGATCTTCATCCACGGATGATCGGGCGACGCCGGCACCTCGAACGTCACGACAGCGCCGAACGCCTCCTCGTAGAAGCGAACGGTCAGGTCCATGTCGGTCGTCAGGGTCGCGACGTGGTTGACACCGTTGGTGATCGGCATCACCTCACGGTAGGCCACTCGGCCGCGGCCGCTTCGAAGCCGAGGTTCTCGGTGGCGAGCACCGCCGCGAGCCGTCTCCCCAGCAGTCGAGCCATCAGTGCCGCGCCGCGCCCCTCGAGGGTGAGCCGCAGCGTGTTGCGACACCCGGCGTCGATGGGTTCGAGCAGGTGGGTGGCGGTGGTCCGCACGCCGAAGACCGAGGCCCGCCACTCGAAGCGCCGGTTCGGCTCCACCGCGGTCACGGTCCAGACGGTCGGGCGCTGGCCGGGCTGGCGCACCTCGGCCCGATGGCCGACGGCGATCGGCGCCGCGTCGAGCAGCCGGACGCTCGTGATGGTCGGGGTGTACCGCGGCCACGACTCGACGTCGAGCGTGCAGGCCCACACGGATTCGACGGAGGCGGGGATGTCACGGACGTCGGTGATCTCCATGGCACGACTGTACCATTTGGTACACTCACTGTCCATGGGACGGCCACGCGACGACCTCCTGACATCGATCGTCGAGGAGGTCGCCGCGAACGGCCTCGCTGATCGCAGCCTCCGCGACATCGCCGAGGCGGTCGGGTCGAGCCACCGGATGCTGCTGTACCACTTCGGATCGCACGCCGGGCTCGTGGCGGCGATCGTCGAGCACGTCGAGGCCTCGCAGCGTGCCGCCATGACCGCCGGCGCCACGGCCGCCACCGAGCCCGTCGAGGTGGTGCGCAGCGTCTGGGAGCGCACCAGCGCCGTGGAGACGCGGCCCTTCGTGGCGCTGTTCTTCGAGGCGGTCGCCTACGCGGCGCGCAGCGGCGGTGCGGACTTCACGACACCGTGGATCGAGGAGGCGGCAGTGACGTCACGTGCACTCGGCACCGAGCTCGATCCGGTCGAGGCCCGGATCGGGACGGCGGTGATCCGGGGGCTGCTGATCGACGTGATCACCACCGGCGACGCCGGGCCGGCCACCGAGGCACTCGAGCGGTTCGTCTCGCGCTGGGGACCACCGGCTCAGGCGTAGGCCGCGAACAGCTCCTGGATCGCCTTCGCCTGCCCACCGCTGGTGGACGACATCACGGCGATCGGTGTGGTGATGCCCGCCTCGCGCCACGCGTCGAGCCCGTCACGGACACGGTCGACCGAGCCCGAGAGCGTGCAGTCGTCGAGCCAGCGGTCGCTCATGAGCGTCGGGACGTCGTCGAAGCGGCGCTCGGCGAGCGCCGTCTCGATCGCCTCCATCTCCTCCACGTAGCCCGCCGACTTCCAGTAGTTGCGGTAGTTCGGCAGCCGGACGTAGCCGGTGAGGGTCTTGCGGTTGACGGCCCGGGCAGCGTCGACGTCGTCGTCGATCACGGTGGGGATCATGTTGCCGAGGAAGAACCCTTCCCGGCCCTCGGCCGGGATGCGGGCCAGCTGGCCGCCCATGTGGGAGCGCGACGCGTTCGCCCAGACGGCGCCGTCGGCCACCTCGAGCGACAGGTCGAGCATCTTGTCGCGCAAGGTGGCGAGCACCACCGGCCCGTCGAACCCGGAGGCACGGACCCCTGCCACGTAGTCACGGGTGTCCGACAGCGGGCGGCCGACCGCCACCTGGAGCCGGTCGTGGACGGGTCCGTGGCTCACTCCGAGGCCGAGCGAGAAGCGTCCGCCGCTGACCTCGGCGATGTGACTCGCCGTGCCCGCCGCCTCGCTGGCGTGCTGGAGGTAGATCGGCTGGATCGACGTCCAGAACCGGATCGTGTGCGTCACGTGGGCGAGCGACACGCAGAGGGCCATCGCGCCACCGAGCGACGGGCACGCGATCCCGGAGAATCCACGCCGTTCGATCTCGGTGGCGAGCTCCAAGATCGCGGCGCGCTTGCCGGCGGGCGAGACGAGCGAGACGGCGGGCAGCGAGGTCATGCGCCGGACCGTAGTGATTCGAGCCGGCTCGCCCACGGCCGACCGGGCTGGACCCAGTCACTCGCGATCCGTCCCGAATCGTCTCACCCGCCCGACGACACGGTCCCAAGTCGTCCCGAATCGTCTCACCCGCCCGACGGCACGGTCCCAACTCCTCCCGAATCGTCTCACCGGCCCGACGACACCGTCCCGACGCCTCCCGAATCGTCTCACCGCCAGCCGGTCTCTTCGCCGCGACCACCTGAGACGATTCGGGAGGGCTGGTGGGCCGATGCGGCATCCCCCGAGACGATTCGGGACGTGTCGCAGAGGGGGTGCCGACCGGGAGGTCCCCGTCGGCGCCGCCCGTGACACCCCCGTGCTTGGCTCACACCATGCGAGACGCCCCGATCCCACCGTGCCCGATGCCCGGCGACCCGGTGGACGACTGGGACTGCCCCATGTGCGGGACGCCCACCCCACGCCGCTACCGACCGGGCCGACCCCGCGTCTACTGCACCAACGCCTGCCGCCAGCGCGCCTACCGGTGCCGGCGGGCCGCGCGCGGCCTGCGCACCACCAGCACCGAGCTGCTGCGATCACGAAGCCGCGAACGATCCCACGCGCTGCGACCGAGCGATGATCCGGTGGTTCGAGGCCGCAGGACCGACACGGGTCTCGACGTCGCGGTGTGCGGCGCCTTCACCCGACGGGCTCAGCGACCACCGTCCGTCCACACCCGCTTCGTGGCCGACGTCCCGTGGGCGTGCCGGTCGTGCACCGCGCTCAGCCCGCCTCAGTTGACCTGACGCTCGCGGCCCTCCCAGTACGGCGCCCGCAGGTCCTTCTTCAGGATCTTGCCGCTCGGGTTGCGCGGCAGCACGTCGATCCACTCGACGCTGGTGGGGCACTTGAACTTGGCGAGCTGCGAGCGCGCGAAGTCGATGATCTCCTGCTCGGTCACCTCGACGCCCGGTGCCCGCACCACGAGCGCCTTGGGCGTCTCGCCCCACTTCTCGTCGGGCACGCCGATCACCGCGACGTCGGCGATCGCCGGGTGCGCCATCAGCACGTTCTCGACCTCGGCCGGGTAGATGTTCTCGCCGCCCGAGACGATCATGTCCTTCACGCGGTCGTGGATGTACAGGTAGCCGTCGGCGTCGAGGTAGCCGGCATCACCCGACTTGAACCAGCCGTCGCGCGTGATCGACTTCTCGGTCTCGGCCGGCAGGTTCCAGTAGCCCTTCATCACCTGCTGCGACCGGATCCAGATCTCGCCGACCTCCCCGGTCGGCACGTCCGTGGCGCCGTCGTTGCCCACGATG
>JALOLG010000021.1 GCA_025456105.1 Ilumatobacteraceae bacterium
GAGACCGACGGCTCGGTCACTCCGAGCGAGGCGCTCGCCTCGGCCGGCGCCACGCTGCGGTCGCTCGTCGATCTCGTGGCCAGCCTCAGCGACGAGCCGCAGGGCCTCGAGCTGGGTGAGGTCATCGACACCACGACGAGCTCGCCCGACCTCGACCTGCCGATCGAGGATCTCGATCTCTCGGAGCGCCCGCGCAACTGCCTCAAGCGGGCCCAGATCAACACGGTGGGCGAGCTGCTCACCAAGACCGAGGACGACCTGTTGAACATCACCAACTTCGGGCAGAAGAGCCTGGACGAGGTGAAGGAGAAGCTCGACGAGCGCGGCCTGTCGCTGCGCGGCTGAGCCGACCTGCACGACCACACGTAAGGACACCCCGAGATGCCCACCCCACGCCGAGCCCGCAACTTCGGCGGCGATGCCGCCCACCAGCGCCTGATGATGGCCAACCTCGCCGCGTCGCTGTTCGCCGCCGAGGCGATCGTGACCACCGAGGCCAAGGCCAAGGCCCTGCGCCCGGTGGCCGAGAAGCTGATCACCAAGGCCAAGAAGGCCCAGGACGGCCCGATGCGCGTCCACCGGATCCGTCAGATCCAGGGCTACCTCGGCGACCGCGAGATGACGCACAAGCTCGTCAACGACGTGGCGCCCCGCTACCTCGAGCGCAACGGCGGCTACACCCGCATCCTGAAGCTCGGCACCCGCGAGGGCGACAACGCCAAGATGGCGCGCATCGAGCTCGTCTGACGAGCCCCACATGACCGAGATCGACGGGCCGGGTGCGCACCCGGCCCGTCGTCGCGTCCGGATGCTGGTGGCGTACGACGGCGCCGCCTTCCACGGGTTCGCCGCCAACGTCGGCGTCGCCACGGTGCTGGGGGAGCTCGGCGCGGCGATCGAGCGGGTGGTGCGGGCACCGGTGGTGCTGACGGGCGCGGGACGCACCGATGCCGGTGTCCACGGCTGGGGGCAGGTGGTGTCGGGGGAGGTGCCCGCGGCGGTCGATCTCGACGACCTGGCCCACCGCCTCAACTCGCTGCTGGGCCCGCGGATCGCCGTGCGAGCCATCGCCGACGCCCCCGCCGACTTCGACGCCCGGTTCTCGGCCACCTGGCGCGAGTACCGCTACCACGTGTGGAACGCCCCGTCGCCGCACCCGCTGCTGGCTGCGTCGGCGTGGCACGTGCCGGACCCGCTCGCCATGTGGGCGCTGCGGGAGGCGTCCTCGGCGGTGATCGGCGAGCACGACTTCTCGTCGTTCTGCCGGCGGCCGAAGGTGGCACCGGACCAGCCGTCGCCGAGCCTGGTCCGGCGGGTGCTCTCGACGCGCTGGAGCGCACCCGACCCCGACCACCCGGCCCTCCTGCGCTTCGAGATCCGTGGCACGTCGTTCTGCCACCAGATGGTGCGCAGCATCGTCGGCACGCTCGTGGAGGTGGGCCGAGGTCGGCTCCACCCGGGTGATGTGCCCGGCATCGTGCGCGCCCGCGATCGCGCCGCCGCCGGCCCGGTCGCCCCGCCCCACGGCCTCGTCCTCTGGCGCGTCGGCTACCCCGACGCCTGGCCCGAGCAGCTTTCGTGATTGGGGGGTGTCGCATCGACACCCCCCAATCACGAAAGCGCTCCGGTGGGGTCGGGGCAGGGGTGGCGGCGGGGTGGGTGCAGCCGGGAGACTGAGCCCGTGCGGGTGATGATCTGCTCCACGCCGGTGGGGCCGCTCGGGTCGGGCATCGGCGGGGGCGTCGAGCTCACGCTGCACAGCCTCGTGCTGGGGCTCACCGAGCTGGGCCACGACGTCGAGGTCGTCGCCCCCGCCGGGTCGCTGCTCGTGGGCACGGTGGTGCACCAGGTGCCCGGTGCGCTGCAGCCGAGCAGCCAGCTCGTCGGCCGTGACGCCCCCATCACGATGCCGGCGGATCCCGTGATCGCCGCCATGTGGGATCTCGTCCGCGACCACCAGCACCGCGTCGACCTGGTGCTCAACCTCGCCTACGACTGGCTGCCGCTCCACCTCGCGCCGTACCTGCACGTACCCGTCGCCCACCTGGTGTCGATGGCCTCGCTCTCCGACGCGATGGACCTGGCCGTCGACCGGGCGGTGACGTCGCGCCCCGGGTCGGTGGCGATGCACTCCCGGGCACAGGCGGCCACCTTCGGCGATCCCGACCGGTTCGTGACGGTGGGCAGCGGCATCGCCGTCGAGCGCTACGACCTGCGGCTGCAGCCCGACGAACCGGCGGTGCTCGGTGCCGTCGGCCGCATCTCGCCCGAGAAGGGGCTCGACGCCGTCGCGGAGGTGTCGGCGCGCACCGGACTGCCGGTGCACGTGTTCGGCCTCATGCAGGATCGCGACTACTGGCGCACCGTCGTCGCACGCCATCCGACCGCCCAGCTCGTGCACGGCGGCTTCCTCCCGACCGACGAGCTGCAGGCCGCCATCGGCGGGTGCCGGGCCGTGCTCATGACGCCGACCTGGGTGGAGGCCTTCGGCAACGTCGCGATCGAGGCGATGGCCTGCGGCGTGCCGGTGATCGCCTACCGCCGCGGCGGCCCCGCCGAGATCGTCCGCGACGGCGAGACCGGCTTCCTCGTGGCGCCCGACGACGTCGATGCGCTGACCGCGGCCGTCGGGCGGGTCGGCGAGCTCGATCGTGGCGCGTGTCGGTCGCTGGTGGAGCGGGAGTACTCGATCGCCGCGTTCGCCCGGCGGGTGGCGGAGTGGCTCGACGCCGTCGTGGCCGATGCCGTGCCGGCCATCGAGCGCTGACGCCGGTTGCCGCGCGGGCGCGAGCACCCCTATCCTTACCCGGTTCCCTGGCAGCCTCCCGGACGGGCGGCGCCGCACCGAGTGCTCCCGAGAGATGACCATGCGTACGTACTCCCCCAAGGCCAGCGAGATCCAGCGCGAGTGGCACGTCGTCGATGCCGACGGCCTCACGCTCGGCCGCATGTGCACCGAGGTCGCCCGGGTGCTCCGTGGCAAGCACAAGCCGGTGTTCGCACCGCACATCGACACGGGTGACCACGTCATCGTCGTCAACGCCAGCAAGGTCGTGATGAGCTCGGGCAAGGCCGACCGCCAGCTCGTGCACCGGCACTCCGGCTACCCCGGTGGCCTCACCACCGAGACGTACGCGGAGCTGCTCGCCCGCAAGCCCGAGGACGCCATCCGTCGCAGCGTGAAGGGCATGCTCCCCAAGGGCCCCCTCGGCCGCCAGATGCTCACCAAGCTGAAGGTGTACGCCGGCCCCGACCACCCGCACGCCGCCCAGTCGCCCCAGCCCCTCGAGATCCCCGGCGCGCGCCGCTGACCACGATCCAGAAAGCAGCGATCACCATGGCCACCGCCCCGCTCACCCAGTCGACCGGCCGCCGCAAGGAGGCCGTCGCCCGTGCCCGTCTCCGTCCCGGCACCGGGCAGATCACCATCAACGGCCGGGCCTTCGACGTGTACTTCCCCACGCCGGCCCAGCGCATGATCGTGTCGGAGCCGCTGCGCGTCGCCGACCGGACCGAGGCCTACGACGTCGACGCGTCGATCCACGGCGGTGGCGTCGGTGGGCAGGCCGGTGCGCTGCGCCTCGCCATCGCTCGCTCGCTCGCCGAGGTCGACCCCGAGACGCGCCCGGCCCTCAAGCGCGCCGGCCTCCTCACCCGCGACCCGCGGAAGAAGGAGAGCAAGAAGTACGGCCTCAAGAAGGCCCGCAAGGCGCCGCAGTTCACCAAGCGCTGAGGCCCGGCCTCCCGTGAGGTTCGGCACCGACGGGATCCGCGGTGTCGCGAACGTCGAGCTCACCGCCGACCTGGCGCTGCGGCTCGGCCGTGCGGCCGCCCGAGTGCTCGGCGACGGACCGGCGGTCGTGGGTGGCGACACGCGCCGCTCCACGCCGATGATCGAGGCGGCGCTCGTCGCCGGTCTCGCGAGCGAGGGCGTCGAGGTGCACCGCCTCGGGGTCACGCCCACACCGGCTGTCGCCTTCCACGCCGCCCGCCTCGGCGGGTTCGGCGCCGTGGTGTCGGCCTCGCACAACCCCTTCCACGACAACGGCATCAAGGTGTTCGGACGCGGCGGCTCGAAGCTGTCCGACGACGTCGAGGCGGCCATCGCCGCCGGGCTCGACGACCTGCCGGCCCCCGACGGTCCGGTGGGAGCGGTGGTCGACCGCACCGGCTTCGACGACGCCTACGTCGAGCACGTCGTGGGGGTGCTCGAGGGGCGCCGGCTGGGCGGGCTCCCGGTGGTGATCGACGCGGCCAACGGCGCCGCGTCCCGGCTGGCCGAGGAGGTCATCGGGCGCGCCGATGCCGAGCCGCACGTCATCGCGGCGTCGCCGGACGGCACCAACATCAACGACCGCTGCGGCGCCACCCATCCGGAGGCGCTGGCCGCCGAGGTGGTGCGCACCGGCGCCGCCGCCGGCCTCGCGCTCGACGGCGACGCCGACCGCCTGATCGCCGTCGACGAGACCGGCCGGGTGGTCGACGGCGACCACGTGATGGCGATCTGCGCGCTCGATCTGCACGCACAGGGCCGGTTGCGCCACGACACCGTCGTGGTGACCGTGATGACCAACCTCGGGTTCCGCCTGGCGATGCGTGCGGCCGGGATCGAACTGGTCGAGACCGCGGTGGGCGACCGCTACGTGCTCGAGGCGCTGCGGGCCGGTGGGTACTCGATCGGTGGCGAGCAGTCGGGGCACGTCGTGTTCCCCGACCACGCGACGACCGGCGACGGCCTGCTGACGGGGCTCGTGCTGCTCGACGTGCTGCGGCGCTCGGGGCGGCCCCTCTCCGAGCTCGCCGCGGCGGCGATGACCTCGCTCCCGCAGGTGCTGGTGAACGTCCGCGTGCGCGAGCGGCCGGCCGACGTCGACGCGCTGCTCGCCGACGAGATCGGCGTCGCGGCCGCTCGCCTGGGCGCCGACGGCCGCGTGCTCGTGCGCTCGAGCGGCACCGAGCCGCTGGTGCGGGTGATGGTGGAGGCGCCCACGCGTGAGCTGGCCACCTCCGTCGCCGACGGGCTCGCCGCCGCCGTGGTCGCACGACTCGGCTGAGCCGGCCCTGCGCCCCTGCCACGACGGCGCCTCGGTAGCCTGACGCCCCATGTGCGGCATCGTCGGCGTGCTGAGCCGAGATCCCTCCCGTCCGGTCCCCGAGCCCGACGAGGTGCTGGCGGCCCTCGACCGTGCGAGCGAGGCGATGCCCGATGCCGCGACCGTCACCGCACGCCTGCTCGCCGTCGATGCCGTGCTCCACGGTGAGCCCGGCGTGCTCGCACTCGTGCACCGCCCGCAGCTCGTCGACGGGATCCTCGCTCGACTCGACCGCCTCGAGGAGTTCGCGGCCGAGGTCGACCAGCGGCTCGACGACGAGTCGCTCGATCCCGAGGTGCGCGAGGCGCGAGCGGCCGAGTGCATCGCGCTGCGCGACGCGCTCTGGGCCATCCGGCGCGACCGGCTGCGCGACGCCGCAGCCGTCGAGATCCTCGCGGGCCGCGACGCGCCGCGGTCGGCGCTCGGCGCGTACCTCTCCGTGCAGCAGGCCCTGTCGGCGATCGATCGCCTCGAGGTGCGAGGTCGCGACTCAGCGGGGCCGCACCTCTTCGTCTGGGGCCACGACCTCGATCTGAGCGACCAGTCGGTGGAGGCCGCCGTCGAGGAGCGGCGCCGCGATCCGCTGTTCCAGTCGGGCTCGGTCCGGGTCGCCGACGGCTGCCTGTCGTTCGTCTACAAGGCAGCCGCCGAGGTGGGTGAGCTCGGCGACAACACCCGCGTGCTCCGCACCGCGATCGCGGCCGACGGGTTGCTGCGCCGCGCCGTCGCCGCGCCGACCGCCCGGGTGGCCGTGCTGGCCCACACGAGGTGGGCCAGCGTCGGCATCATCTCCGAGCCGAACACGCACCCCATCAACAGCGACGAGCTCGAGTCCGGTGCGACCGCGGCGCCGTACGTCGTGGCCGCGCTCAACGGCGATGTCGACAACCACGCCGACCTGCGGGTGGAGCACGGGCTGCGGATCCACGGCCAGATCACCACCGACGCCAAGGTGATCCCTGCCCTCATGGCACGCCACCACGACACGGCGCCCGACGACGTCGAGGCGTTCCGGCGCACCGTCGCCTCGTTCGACGGCTCCGTGGCGATCGCCGCGGCGAGCGCCGCCCGGCCCGGCCGCTTGCTGCTCGCGCTCCGCGGGAGCGGCCAGGGTCTGTACGTGGGCGTCGGTGACGACCGCTACCTCGTGGCCAGCGAGCCCTACGGCGTGGTCGAGGAGACCGACCGCTACCTGCGCCTCGACGGTGAGCGCGGGGGCGAGATCGTGGTGCTCGACGCCGACGCGGCGGGCTCGGTGGCTGCCATCCAGCGCTACCGCTACGACGGCACGGCGCTGCCCGTGGCCGGCGACGACCTCGTCGTGGCCGAGGTCACCACCCGTGACATCGACCGGGGCGATGCGCCGCACTTCCTCCTGAAGGAGATCACCGAGGCGCCCAACAGCTTCCACAAGACGCTGCGGGGCAAGATCGTCGAGGTCGACGGCCGGCTGTCGGTCGCGGTCGGTGAGCGGACGCTCCCCCCGGCGATCGCGGCGCACCTGGCCGACGGGACGATCCGTCGGGTCCGGGTGATCGGGCAGGGCACGGCGGCCGTGGCCGGGCGCAGCGTCGCGACGCTGATCGGCGAGCTGTCGGCCGGCGCGCTCGAGGTCGACGCGCTCACGGCCACCGAGCTCTCCGGGTTCGGTCTCACCCTCGACATGAGCGACACGCTCGTCGTGGCGGTGAGCCAGAGCGGCACCACCACCGACACCAACCGCACCGTCGACCTCGCCCGGTCGCGGGGCGCGGCGGTGATCGCCATCGTCAACCGGCGCGGCAGCGATCTCGTCGACAAGTCCGACGGCGTGCTCTACACGTCGGACGGCCGCGACGTGGAGATGAGCGTGGCGTCCACCAAGGCGTTCTACGCGCAGGTGGCCGCCGGTGCGCTGCTGGCAGCGGCGATCGCCCAGGCCGGTGGGTTCGGTGATCCCCAGCGCCGCCACGAGCTGCTCGTCGCCCTGCGCGAGCTCCCGGACGCCCTGCGGGCCGTGATCGACCAGCGCGACGCCATCGCTGACATCGCCCGGCGTCTGGCGCCCACCAAGCGCTACTGGGCGGTCGTGGGCAACGGCCCGAACCAGGTCGCGGCCGCCGAGGTGCGGATCAAGCTGAGCGAGCTCTGCTACAAGTCGATCTCCTGTGACGGCACGGAGGACAAGAAGCACATCGACCTCTCGTGCGAGCCGCTGATCCTGGTGTGCGCCGCAGGGCTGCGGGGCAGCATCGTCGACGACGTCGCCAAGGAGACGGCCATCTTCCGTGCGCACAAGGCCGCACCGGTGGTCATCACCGACGACGCCGAGCTGCGCTTCGCCGGTGTCCCGTCGATCCAGGTCCCGAGCACCGATCCGACGCTCGGCTTCGTGCTGGCCGCGATGGCTGGGCACCTCTTCGGGTACGAGGCCGCGCTCGCGATCGACGCCACGGCGCTCCCGCTGCGCGAGGCGCGCGAGGCGATCGAGCGCTCGGTCGCGGCGGGCGGTGACCCCGACGAGGTGCTCGCCCGCGCCGCAGCGTCGCTGGCGGTGCCGACCGCGCGCTTCGTGGAGGGCCTCACCGAGCTGCGCTACGACGGTCAGCTCGAGGCGAGCACCACCGTGCGGCTCACGGGGCTCCTGCGCGATCTCGCGGCCGAGCACCCGGTGGAGGAGTACCAGCGCCGGACCGGCAAGGTCGGCACGCCCGGCGCGCTGCTCGACGACCTCGTCGCCGCGCTCACCCGCGCGATCGAGGAGCTGACCCGACCGGTCGACGCCATCCGCCACCAGGCCAAGACGGTGACGGTGGGCATCTCGCGCAGCGACGAGGGCGTGCTCGACCGCCGGCTCGTCCAGGCGGTGGTCCAGGCGGGGGCCGGGCGCGACGTGCTCGCCTACCGCACCCTGAAGGTGCTCGCCGACCTCGACCCGGCGGTCGCCGACGTCACCGGCTTCACGCGCTACGGCGTCGACGGCGATCGGATCTGGATCGTCGACCGCGGCGGGATCTCGCTCGAGCTGCCGAGTCGGGTCGAGCGCGAGGCCGCCCTGGTGGGCACCAAGCGTCGCGTCGTCGACGAGCGCGAGGTCCTCGTCGCACGTGGGCGGCGCGACGGCCGCACGGTGATCTTCGTCCCCGAGGTGAAGGGCGGCGAGTGCCTCGGCATCACGCTGCTCCACGTGCGCTTCCACGACCTGCTCGACGCCGCCACGATGCGGGGCGTGCTGCAGGGCTACGACCGCCGCTACGACCGGCTCGTCGACTGGGTGTCCGAGACCGAGGGGACCTTCGACGACGCGCCGCTCGCGACGATCCCCGTGGTGGAGCTCCTGGTCGAGCCGATCTCGGAGGTCGCCGACCGGTGGCGGCGCTGATCGGCGTCGGCGTCGACGTCGTCGACATCGAGCGCTTCCGGGTGTCGCTGCAGCGCACGCCCACCATGCGCGAGCGCCTGTTCACCGAGGTCGAGCTGGCCTACGTGGCACCGATGCGCGACCCGGTGCCCTCGCTCGCCGCCCGGTTCGCGGCGCGAGAGGCGTCGATGAAGGCGCTCGGGGTGGGCCTCGGTGCGTTCGGCTTCCACGACCTCTGGGTGGAGCGGGCCGGATCGGGTGCCCCGTCGATCGCGGTCGCCGGCCGCGCCGCCGAGCTGCTCGCCGAGCGCAAGGTGGCCCACCTGCACCTGAGCCTCACCCACGGCGACCTCGTCGCCGTGGCCTACGTGGTCGCCGAGTGAGCCTTTACGCTGTGGCAGCGTGATCCCCATCGTCACCCCGGCCGAGGCGCGAGCACTCGACGCCGCGTCGCCGGTGCCGGTGGAGCGGCTCGTCGAGCGAGCCGGTGCGGCGGTGGCCCGCGAAGCGATCGCGATGCTGGGCGGCACCTACGGGCGCGTGGTGCACGTGATCGCCGGGCCGGGCAACAACGGGGCCGACGGCCGGGTCGCCGCCGATCGCCTGGCGCAGCGCGGCGTGCGGGTCCGAGTGCACGCGGCCGACTCGTGCCCGCCGAGCCTGCCGCCGGCCGATCTCGTCATCGACGCCGCCTACGGCACGGGGTTCCGGGGCACGTGGAAGCCACCCGACACCGGTGGCGCCCCGGTGCTCGCCGTCGACGTGCCGAGTGGCATCGACGCCCTCACCGGTGCTGCGCCCGGACCGGTGCTGCCAGCGGCGGCCACGGTCACGTTCGCCGCCGTCAAGCCCGGACTGCTGTTCGGTTCCGGTCGCAGCTCGGCCGGTCGTGTCGTGGTCGCCGACATCGGGCTCGACGTCAGCGCCACACGGGCGCACGTGGTGGAGGCCGCCGACGTCGCCGCGTGGGTGCCATCGCGTCGCCGCGACGCGCACAAGTGGAACCACGCCCTCCGCGTGGTCGCCGGCAGCCCCGGCATGGCGGGTGCCGCGCACCTCGTGTGCGCCGCGGCGCAGCGCACGGCTGCCGGGATCGTCCACCTCTCGAGCCCCGGCGGCGACGCGGCGGGTCCGGTCGAGACCGTGGTCCGGCGCCTGCCGCCGTTCGACTGGCACGAGGCCGTGCTCGCCGACGTGCACCGGTTCGGGGCGCTCGTGATCGGCCCCGGCCTGGGGCGCGAGGAGCACACGATCCGCCCGGTGGTCGACGTCGTCGAGCGCTGCATCATGCCCGTCGTCGTCGACGGCGACGGCCTGTTCGCCATCGCGTGGAACGAGCAGGGGGCACCCACGGTGCTGCGAGGGCGCGACGGGTCGACGGTCATCACCCCGCACGACGGCGAGTACACGCTGCTCACCGGGGCACCACCCGGCGCCGATCGCATCGACGCCGCCCGTCGGCTCGCAGTCGACACGGGCGCCGTGGTGCTGCTCAAGGGACCTGTCACGGTGGTGGCCGCTCCCGAGGGCGACGTCCGGGTCGTCGCGAACGGCGACCAGCGCCTGGCCACTGCCGGGTCGGGCGACGTGCTCAGCGGCATCGTGGGCGCGCTGATCACCACCGGGATGGCGCCGTTCGACGCTGCCGCAGCCGGCGCGTGGATCCATGGCGATGCCGGGGCGCGCTGCGCGGCGGTCGGGGTCGTGGCCGGCGATCTCGTGTCGG
>JALOLG010000313.1 GCA_025456105.1 Ilumatobacteraceae bacterium
GTCAGACACGTGTCTGACACCTGATGCGACACGGGTCAGACCGTGCGGACGACCAGGGCGTCGCCCTGACCGCCGCCGCCGCACAGCGACGCGGCGCCGACGCCACCGCCGCGACGGCGCAGCTCGTGCAGGAGCGTGAGCGCGAGCCGGTTGCCGCTCATGCCGATGGGGTGACCGAGCGCGATCGCGCCGCCGTTCACGTTGACGACCTCGTCGGTGATGCCGAGGTCGCGCATCGAGGCGATGCCGACGGCGGCGAACGCCTCGTTGATCTCGAAGAGGTCGACGTCGGCGAGCGAGCGGCCGGCGCGGTCGAGCGCCTTGAGGATCGCCTTCGACGGCTGGTGCAGCAGCGACGCGGAGTCGGGCCCGGCCACCATGCCGTAGCCGAGCACCTCACCGAGCGGCGTCACGCCACGTGCCTCGGCGGCGGCCTTCGACATGAGCACCAGGGCGCTGCCGCCGTCGCTCAGCTGCGACGCGTTGCCGGCGGTGACGGTGCCGTCGCTCTTGAACGCCGGCTTGAGCCCGCCGAGGCTCTCGACGGTGGTGCCGGGGCGCACGCCCTCGTCGGTCTCGATCACGATCGGGTCGCCCTTGCGCTGCGGGATCGACACCGGGACGATCTCGTCGGCGAGCCGCCCGTCCTTGATCGCGTTGGCGGCACGCTCGTGCGAGAGCGCGGCCGCGGCGTCCTGCTCCTCACGGGAGATCGAGTCGCCGGTGTAGCGGTCGGTGCCGAGGCCCATCAGGCACGCGTCGAAGGCGCACCACAGGCCGTCCTTGATGATCGCGTCGGCGAGCTCGACGTTGCCGTAGCGGAACCCGCCGCGGGCGCCCTCGGCGATGTACGGCGCGTTGGTCATCGACTCCATACCACCGGCGACGACGATGTCGGCCTCACCGGCCGCGATCATCTGGTCGGCGAGGTAGATCGCGTTGAGGCCCGACAGGCAGACCTTGTTGACGTTGACCGAGGGGACGCTCATCGGGATGCCGGCCTTGACGGCGGCCTGGCGGCTGGGCACCTGACCCTGGCCCGCCATGAGCACCTGGCCCATGATCACGTGCTCGACCTCGTCGGGGCGGACCCCGGCGCGGGCGAGCGCCTCGGCGATGGCAAGGCCGCCGAGGTCGGCGGCCGAGAGGGAGGCGAGCGCACCGCTCATCTTGCCGATGGGGGTGCGGGCGCCTGCGACGATGTACGAACCAGCCATGGCCGCCACCGTAGCGCCCACTTGACCCGCCCTACTTACCGGTCGGTAACGTCAGCGCATGCACGGCATGCACACCGTCCTCGAGGCCATCCAGGCCGGCGCGTCAGGTGACGACATCGGCGCCCTCCCCATCCCCGAGAGCTACCGGGCCGCGTTCGTGAAGCGCGACGACGTCGGCATGTTCGAGGGGGTCGCGTCCGAGGACAAGGACCCGACCAAGAGCCTCCACGTCGACGAGGTGGCCACCCCCGAGCTCGCCCCCGACGAGGTGTACCTCGCCGTGATGGCGTCGAGCATCAACTTCAACACGGTGTGGACGTCGATCTTCGAGCCGCTCCCCACGTTCGGCTTCCTCGACCGGCTCGGCCGCGAGAGCGAGTGGGCCAAGCGCCACGCGCTGCCGTACCACGTGGTGGGCTCCGACGCCTCGGGCGTGGTGCTGCGGGTGGGGTCGGCGGTGCGCAACTGGAAGCCGGGCGACAAGGTGACGGTGCACTGCAACTACGTCGACGACCAGGACCCGTCGGCGCACGACGACTCGATGCTCGCCGCCAACCAGAAGATCTGGGGCTTCGAGACCAACTTCGGCGGCCTCGCCGACCTCGCGGTGGTGAAGGCCAACCAGCTGATGCCCAAGCCGACGCACCTCACGTGGGAGGAGGCGGCGGTGAACGCGCTGTGCAACTCCACCTCGTACCGGATGCTCGTCAGCGACAACGGGGCGCGCATGAAGCAGGGCGACACGGTGCTCGTGTGGGGCGCCACGGGTGGGATCGGTGCGTATGCGATCCAGTACGTGCTGAACGGCGGCGGCACGCCGATCGGTGTGGTGTCGTCGCCCGAGCGCGCCGAGATCCTGCGGTCGATGGGCTGCGAGGCCGTGATCGACCGGGCCGCCGAGGGCTACCGGTTCTGGAGCGACGAGCACACGCAGGACGAGACCGAGTGGCGCCGGTTCGGCAAGAAGATCCGCTCGCTCGTGGGTGACGACCCCGACATCGTGTTCGAGCACCCGGGGCGCTCCACGATGGGCGCGTCGGTGTTCGCGGTGAAGCGCGGCGGCACGGTGGTCACGTGCGCGGCGACGTCGGGCTACATGGTCGAGTTCGACAACCGCCACTTCTGGATGAAGCTGAAGCGGCTCGTGTCGTCGCACTTCGCGAACTACGCCGAGGCGTGGGCGGCGAACCGCCTGATCGACCAGGGCCGGATCCACCCCGTGATGTCGCAGGTGTACCCGCTCACCGAGGTGGGCGCGGCGGCGCGGTCGGTGCACCGCAACGAGGCCGAGGGCAAGATCGGCGTGCTGTGCCTCGCGCCGACCGAGGGCCTCGGCGTCGACGACCACCACAAGCGCGAGGTGGTCGGCGAAGCCGCCCTCCGCCGCTTCCGCCGCTGACCCGGGCCGCCCGCCGCGGACCCGGGTCAGGACGAGCGTCAGGCCATGCGGGTGGCCAGCATCTGGACGGCGGAACCCGGCTGGAAGAAGCCCTTCGCATCGTCGAGCTTCTTCATGTAGTCGGCATCCGCCCAGAGCGCCATGTTGGCCGCGTCCGACGCTGCCGCATCAGCGGCGACGCCGATCCAGGCGACCGAGCCGAACTCACCGAACACGCTCGCGAGGAACATCGTCGGGATGCCGGTGACGCCCGTGGCGTGGGCGGCGATGTCGGTCCCCCACGCGAGTGCGTCCGAGAAGTGGCCGTCGGCCATCTGCGCCCGGGTGAGGATCGCGACCGAACCGACCGGTGGCGACGCATCGCCGAGCTCGGCGTTGAGCGGCTGGAGGAGGGTGTCCTCGGTGGCGCCCGGGGTCAGGTAGCCCGAGCCGGTGGCGAGCTTGGCGTGGTAGTCGGCGTCGGCGAGCACCTTCGCCGACATCGCCTGGAAGTCGGCGACGCCCTCGACACGCGCCGCGAACATCATCGTCCCGAGCGGGGCGCCGAAGCCCACCGACCAGAGCGCGAGCTCGCGCCCGCTCACCTTCGAGACGTGCTGGGCGATGTCGGCGGCGTACGCCCCGACCTCCGCGGGTGGACCGGTCATGTGGACCCGACGGCTGAACAGCTGCATGGAGTACCTCCTCCACTTCGGCG
>JALOLG010000314.1 GCA_025456105.1 Ilumatobacteraceae bacterium
CCGATCGAGCCGGGGCACCGACAGCGCCCGCTCACCGCGCTCGTACGCTCCGAGCACCGAGGCCTTGAACTCCTGGTTCGACTGGGCCTCCACCTCCTGCAGCGAGAGACGCTTCTGTTTGCGGATGACCCGCAGTCGTTCGCCGACCTGTCGGCTGTAGAGCGATGGTGCTTCTTCCTCGGCTCCGGCCATGGTGTTCCCGCCTTCGTGTGTCGTCGATGATGTGTCGGTCGGCGCCCGCCTGACGACCGCCCGGACCGTTACCCAGGGGTAACGCGGACATGATAGACGTTCAGCGGTCGAATGCCACGCAGAGTGCCGACAGTGCCACGGCCGCGGTCTCCGTGCGCAGGATGTTCGCGCCCAGCGTGACCGTGTCGCGAGACGCATCGAGCTCCGCCCGGCTCCACCCGCCCTCGGGGCCGACGGCGACCATCCGGTCCTCCGGCCCGAGCCGACGGCCTCCCGGTTCGGCCACCACGAACCGGTCGAGCACGTCCACGGCGCCGACCGGCGCGTCGATCGCGACCCGCCAGACACGACGGCTCTGCCGACAGGCCTCGTCCGCGATCCGCTGGAGGCGGGCGAGCTGCGTCGCGGCCTTGTCCGGCTTCCACCGCACGACCGAACGCTCGGCGTGGAGGAGCACGATCCGATCGACGCCGATCTCGGTGACCTTCTGCACCAGCCAGTCCAGCCGGTCCCCCTTGGGCATCGCCACCGCGAGCGTCACCGGATGCGTCCGCGGCTCGGCGACCACCACCTCGCTCGTCGGCTCGAGGACCACCGTGGAGCCGCCGGTGCGCACGGTGGTCAGTCGCCAGCGCCCGCCGCCGTCGGTGGCGCTGACCGTCTCGCCGTCACGCAGTCGCACGACGCGCCGCAAGTGGTGCTCGGTGTCGCTGTCGAGCACGACCTCGGCACCGTCGAGCGCATCGGGTTCGACGATCACGTGAGCGCTCGTCGAACGCAACGCCGTCGGATCCATCGGGGCGCCCCTCAGGAGAACGCCGACTTGATGCGCGTGAACAGGCCTTCCTTCTCGTGGCCGACCACCTCGCCGCGGCCCTCGGCGTAGGCCGTGAGCAGCTCGACCTCCTTGTCGGTCAGCTTCTGCGGCACTTCGACGCGCACCCGGGCCCGCAGATCCCCCCGCCCGCGGCCGCGCAGGTGCGGCACACCGCGCTGGCGGAGCACGAACTCACGACCGGGCTGTGTGCCCGGCGGGACCACCAGGTGCTCGGGTCCGTCGAGCGTCTCGAGCTCGATCGACGTGCCGAGCGATGCCTGCGCGATCGAGATCGGGACCTCGGTCACGAGATCGTTGTCCTCGCGGACGAACAGGTCGTGGGGAGCGACTCGAAGGTGGACGTACAGATCGCCATTGCGCCCGCCGCGCGGCCCGGCGGCGCCACGGCCGGTGAGCCGCAGTGTCGAGCCCGAGTCGACACCAGCCGGAACGTCGACCTGGTAGGTCTTGTCGACGGTGACGCGGCCCTCGCCCCGGCACGTCGCACACGGCGTCGTGATCACCTGGCCGAGCCCGCCCCAGCGGCTGCACGGGCTGGCGGTGACCATCTGGCCGAGCAGGCTCTGGCGGACCCGCTGCACCTGGCCGCTTCCGCCGCAGTCGCTGCACGTGACCGGGCTGGTCCCCTCGCCGGCGCCCGAGCCGCCGCAGTCGTCACACGCAGTCGGCAGCTTGAGCGACACGTCGACGGTGTCGCCGAACACGGACTGCACGAACGTGATGTCGGCGACGACCTCGATGTCCTGGCCCCGCGGTGGCCCCGACGGGCCCCTGGTGCGGCCACCGCCGAACGGGCTGCCCCCGCCACCGAAGAACGTCTCGAAGATGTCGCCGAGACCACCACCGAACAGGTCCTCGGCCGTCGGCCCACCCCCGCTGCCGCCGACCCCGGCCTCGCCGTACCGGTCGTAGCGGGCGCGTTGGCTGTCGTCGGAGAGCACCTGGTACGCCTGGGCGATCTTCTTGAACTGCTCCGCGGCGGCGGCGTCGCCGGGGTTCGCATCGGGATGGAACTCGCGGGCGCGCTGGCGATACGCCTTCTTGATCTCCTCGGCGCTCGCCGTGCGCGAGACACCGAGGAGTTCGTAGTAGTCAGCCATGATCGGCTCCATCATGCCGGAAGGTGTCCACGTGCCCTCAGTCCCCGCCCGTTCAGCCCTCTTCGATGCGATTACCGAGCTGCTCGCTGACGACCTCGACCGTGGCGAGCGCCTGCGGATAGTTCATCCGCGTCGGCCCGAGCACACCAACCGACCCGAGGTGTTCGCCGTCGATCACGACGGGAGCAACGACGACCGAGCAGGCCGACAACGGCTCGACGCCGTGTTCGACGCCGATCGCAACCGACATGCCGCGGTTGACGATGTCACTCACGAGCGTGACGACCACGAACTGCTGCTCGAGTGTCGCGAGCACCGACCGCACCACCTCGACGGCGTCGAAGGCCTTGGCGACCGCGGCGGCGCCGCCGGTGAACACCTGATCGGGACTCGCCGTGGCCCGCAGCGCCTCGAGCGCCGTGGTGCAGAGCCGGTCGACGGCCGCGTCGCCGGTCGGTTCGACGTCGGAGACCGCGCCGAGCACCCGACCGTCGAGTCCCGCCGAGAGGTGAGCTCCTGCGGCGGAGAGCTTGAGTTCGTCGTCGCCCTCGACCAGCTCGAGCGGAACGTTCTCGACCGTGCCGTTGGTGAAGACCACGACCACGGTCGCCGCAGTGGCCGAGAGCCCGACGATCTGCACCCGCCGGACCGGCACGGCCTCGGCGCGCGGGCCGACGACGACCCCGGCGTTGTTCGTGAGGGTCGCCAGCAGGTTCGACGTCTGGTGGAGCATCTCCTCGAGGCGCCCGTGCGCCGCCGAGAAGAACTCACCGACCTGCCGGGTGGTGGCGGCGTCGAGTCGGCCGGGCGTCGTCAGGTGATCGACGAAGTAGCGGTACCCCTTGTCGGTCGGGACCCGGCCCGCCGAGGTGTGCGGCTGGACCAGGTACCCCTCGTGTTCGAGGTGGGCCATCTCGTTGCGCACCGTGGCCGACGACACGTTGATCGACGGCGTCTCGGCAATGTGGCTGGAACCCACGGGCTGCGCCGTGGCGATGTACTCCTGCACCACGGCGCTCAGGATCGCGGTCTTGCGTTCGTCCAACATCTGGCACTCCAGCCTATCGACTGCCAGCGCGGCTGTCTTTTCGGAACGAGGGGTGCCAGACGGGATCAGCGGAGGGTTCCGAGGCGGCGCAGGGCCTCCTCGCGCTCGGCCTTGTGGTCCAGCATCGGTTCGA
>JALOLG010000315.1 GCA_025456105.1 Ilumatobacteraceae bacterium
GGCTTGCCGCACCGGGTGCAGCGGCGCCCGGTGACGCGGTCGGGGTGCCGGTAGCACACGGCCGTCTCGGGCGGCGCCGACGGCGCCGACGGCGCTGCGGGTGCGGGCCGCGGTGGCAGGCTGGGCCCGCCGGCCCCCCAGCCCGCGCCCGGCGGGCCCGGTGGCGGCGGCGGTGGCAGCGACATGTGCCTCAGGGTAACGCCGTGCGGTCCCACCACTCCCGCAGGTGGCTCCAGGCGTAGATCCCGGTGTCGTGACCGTCGCTCCAGCGGATCGCGATGCCCCAGTTGCCGTGCAGCTCGGCCGACACGATGTGCACCGTGTCGCCGGCGAAGGGCTCGAGCCCCTGGTCGCGCCGGCCGCGGCACCCGGCGCACGGGCACGCCTGGCGCAGCTCGAGCACCGGGAAGATCGCCCGCACCCCGTCGTCGTAGGTGATCCGCACCTCGACCTCGCGGTCGACCTCCACGTCCACCACCTGCGACGACGTCACGGGTGCACGGTACCGCGTAGGGTCGCCGCCATGGCATGGGACTTCCAGACCGAGCCCGAGTTCCAGGAGCAGCTGGACTGGATGGAGGGGTTCGTCCGCGACGAGATCATCCCGCTCGAGACGCTCGCCGAGCACTGGCGCACGCCGGAGGGCCGCGAGGTGTTCCGGCGCATCACCGACCCGCTCAAGGAGGAGGTGAAGCGCCAGGGCCTCTGGGCCGCCCACCTCCCGCCCGACATGGGAGGGCTCGGCTTCGGGCAGGTGAAGCTCGGCCTGATGCACGAGATCCTCGGCCAGTGCGTGTACGCGCCGGGGATCTTCGGCAACCAGGCGCCCGACTCCGGCAACGCCGAGCTCATCGCCGTCGGCGGCACGCCCGATCAGAAGGAGCGCTGGATGCAGCCGCTGCTCGACGGCAAGCTGCGCTCGTGCTTCTCGATGACCGAGCCGACGGCCGGCGCCGACCCCACGTTGCTGCGCACGACGGCCGTCCGTGACGGTGACGAGTGGGTGATCAACGGCCACAAGTGGTTCTCGTCGAACGCCTCGATCGCCGACTTCCTGATCGTGATGGCCCGCACCGGCGATGACGACACCCACGCGTACCAGTCGTTCTCGATGTTCATCGTGCCCACCGACACCCCGGGGGTGAACATCCTGCGCGACGTGCCCACGATGGGCGAGCCCGACCATCGCACCGGCGAGCCGGGCGGCCACGCCGAGATCCTGTACCAGGACGTGCGGATCCCGTTCGAGAACGTGGTCGGCGGGTCGGCCGGAGTCGGGCAGGGGTTCGCGCTCGCCCAGAAGCGCCTCGGCCCCGGCCGGATCCACCACGCGATGCGGTGGCTCGGCCAGTCGCGCCGGGCGTTCGACATGATGTGCGAGCGGGCGCTCACCCGATACGCCCACGGGTCGATCCTGGCCGACAAGCAGATGATCCAGGACATGGTCGCCGAGAGCTACGCCGAGCGGCAGGCTGCCCGGCTCCTCACGCTCCAAGCGGCCTGGAAGATGGACCAGCTGCACGCCGCGGGCAAGCACTACAGCGACGCCCGCATCGAGATCGGCGTCATCAAGTTCTGGGGCGCCAAGGTGCTGTTCAACGTGATCGACCGGGCGATCCAGGTGCACGGCAGCCTCGGCTACACCACCGACCTGCCGCTCGAGTCGATGTACCGGGCGGCGCGCGCCGCGCGCATCTACGACGGGCCCGACGAGGTGCACAAGGTCACCGTGGCGCGCCAGGTGCTGAAGGGCTACCGGGCATCGGACCCGCCCACCGAGCACGTGCCCACCCGCCGCGCCGCCGCGCTGGAGAAGTTCGCCGACCAGCTCGACGCGCTGGCGATCAGCTCGTGAGGAACAGCGGCACCTGATCGACCGCGCACGGGGTGCCGAACAGGTGCCCCTGCACGAGGTCGCACCCGGCGGCACGCAGCCGGCGCAGCTGCTCGACGCTGCTCACCCGCTCGGCCACGACCTCCATGTTGAGCGCGTGGGCGAGGAGCACGAGCGCGCGCACCACCCGCGTGTCGGCGTCGGAGGCGCCGCTCGGCAGCGCGAGCCCGCCGTCGAGCTTGAGCAGGTCGGCGCCGATGTCGGTGAGGATCGAGAGCGCGTTCGCCCCCGTGCCGAAGTTGTCGAGCGCCACTCGCACGCCCACCCGGCGCAGGGCCCGCACCGAGCGGGTGACCTCGGTGGTGTCGCCGAGCAGGGTGGTCTCGCGCGCCTCGAGCACGAGCTGGCGCGGCCGCAGCCGGTGCTCGCGGAGGTGCTCGACGACCCGGTTCACGAAGCCGGGGTCGGCGAGCTGCAGCCGCGACACGTTGACGTGCACGGCGAAGCGCTGGCCCGTCAGGTCGCGGTCGATCCAGCTGCGTGCGTCGGCGCAGGCCTGGGCGAGCACCCAGTCGCCGATCACGCCGATCACCCCGGTGTCCTCGGCGATGCCGATGAACTCGCCGGCGTCGATGCGGCCGCGGCTCGGGTGGTCCCAGCGCAGGAGCGCCTCGACGCCCTCCACCTGCTCGGACACCGCCGAGTAGATCGGCTGGTACTCGATGGTGAGCTGCTCGCTCCGCAGCGCCCGTGAGAGCGCCGCGGCGAGCTCGGTGCGGGTGCGGGCACGCGACCGCAGCTCGTCGGTGTACATGATCGCCCGGGCGCGGCCGGCCCGCTTGGCGGCGTGCACCGCCGTGTCGGCGTGGCCGAGCAGCTCGATCGCGGCGCGGTCGCTCGCCGGCTCGTCGATCCCGGCGGTCATCGCCACCCCGACGCTCACCGAGACGTCGAGCTCGAGCTCGCGGATCTGGAGCCGACCGGTGAGCGCACGGCGCACCCGGTCGGCGAGGTCCATCGCGACCGTGGCGTCGGGCAGCTCGCGGCACAGCACCATGAACTCGTCGCCGCCGACGCGCGCGATCACGTCGGTGGGCCGCACCGCCGTTGCCAGGCGACGGGCGGTGGCGGCGAGGAGGCGGTCGCCGACCTCGTGGCCGAGTGCGTCGTTGACGTCGCGCAGCATGTCGATGTCGATCATCAGGATGCCGACGTGACCCGACGTGGCGCCCAGCTCGTCGATCGCCGCAGCGGTCTCCGCCAGCGCGCTCGCACGGGTCATGAGCCCCGTCACGTCGTCGTAGCCCATGCGGCGCACGAGCTGCTGCCGCTCGTGGTGGTGGTCGGTGACGTCGCGGGCGATCGCCGCCACGTGGCCACCGGTGGGGGACTCGGGAGCGTGGCGCACGATCACCGTCGTGGCGTACACGCGGGCACCGAGCACCGGCACGACGACGTCGATCTCGCC
>JALOLG010000316.1 GCA_025456105.1 Ilumatobacteraceae bacterium
GATGGACGCCAGTCGAACTCCTCGGTCACCTGGGTGCCGCCCTCGACCGGCTCGAGCCGGTACCGCCAGATGTGGCCGCCCATGTGGCGCCAGGCGATGAGCGTCGGCTCCTCGAGCTCGACGACCTCGTTGGTGATCCGGTACGGCATGCCCATCTTCATGCTCATGCCGAACTTCGACCCGAGTGTCAGCCGGGCGGGTGCGGCGTCACTGGCCGACACCACCGTGCCCGAACCGTCGATGACGGCGTGCTGGGACGGATCGGCCAGCAGGTCGAAGATGGCCTGCGGTGGGGCCGGCACGAACCGGGTCGAACGGACGACGCGCTCGTCGACGGGTTGCTCGCTCATGGGGTGACCTCCGGAGGTGTGACGCCGAGATGCTGCAGGACGTCGTCTGCGCAGCGCCGTCCCGAGTGGAGCGCGCCCTGGATCGACGCGGTGTCGCGGTGGTCGCCGCACACGAACAGGCCGTCGCCGAGCGCCACGCGGCGCACCGGCCGGAACGGCGGCGACTGGTCGGGTTGGCCGTGCGGGATCCGGTACGTGCGGAGGTGCTCCCACCCGTCGACCATCGCGCCCCACCAGCGCCGCAGCTGAGCCCGTGCCAGTTCGGCGACGTCGTCGCCCACCACACCGGGGAGCGCGGCGGCCACGAGGTGGTGCCCGGGTGGTGCGTACTCGGGGGCGACGGCGCTCATGACGGCCACGTTCAGCACCGGGCCGTCGCCGGTGCCGTCGAGCACCACGTAGCGGCCGTCGACCGGCGGTGGCATGCGAGCAGCGAAGTACACGCAGCTCACCGGCCGCGACGCGACGAGCGGCAGGCCGAGCAGGTGCGAGGCTGCGGGGCCCTCGGTGGCCACGACGACCGCCGACGCCGCCACCCTGCCGGCGCCGGTGGACACGACGCCATCGGGCGCCACCGACTGCACCCGCTCGCCGAGGCGGATGCTCCCAGCAGGGAGGCGTGCGGCGAGCTGGGCGGGGATCGCGCCCATCCCGGCGGCGGGCACGGCCGAGTCGCCGTCGGCGAGCATGCGGAACACGATGTCGAACATCCGCCGCGAGCTGCGCAGCTCGGGGTCGAGCTGGATGCCTCCCACCAGCGGGCGGAAGAAGCGGCGGACCATCGTGTCGCTGAACCCACGTGTGCGCAGTGACTCGGCCGTGGCCACGTCGGGTCCGCGCAGCAGGTCGACCGGGTGCACTCGTTGCAGGTCGTGGCGGAGCTTGGCGATGCGGGCCTTGTCGAGCGGCGATCCGACGGGTGCGAGTGCGGTCTGGACGAGATGGGCCGGGTCGCGGAACGGGTCGGCCACGACCGAGGCGCGGCCGTCGCGCCACACCGCGGCACCTGGCCGGAACGTGCGCAGGTCGAGTGCGGCGACGTCGAGCTGGCGATGCAGCTCGGGATAGGCGGTGAGCACCACCTGGAAGCCGCGGTCGAGCAGGAACCCGTCGACGGCGTCGGTGCGGACGCGGCCGCCCACGCCGTCGGAGGCCTCGAGCACCGTCGTGTCGACGCCGGCCGCGTGGAGCGTCGTGGCGCAGGCGAGCCCGGCGAGCCCGGCCCCGACCACCACGACCGGAGGCACGGCCGCGGGTGCGCTCATGCCGGCCGCTGCAGCAGCGCCCGCAGCGCCGACTCGAGGTCGGCGTGCTCGAACGTGAACCCGTCGGCGAGCAGCGCCGTCGGCACGACGCGCTGGCCCGTGAACAGCAGCGCCTCGGCGAGCTCGCCGCCGAGCAGGAGCTTCGGGCCGAACTTCGGCACGGGGAGGGCCGCCGGTCGGCGCAGGACCCGCCCGAGTGTGGCGGCGAACTCCCGGCCGGTGACCGGGGTGGGCGCCGTGAGGTTCACGGGACCGCTCAGCTCGCTCGTGAGGAGGTGCTCGATCGCGCGCACCTCGTCGGTGATCGAGATCCAGCTCTGCCACGCCCGGCCGTCGCCGAAGCGCCCGCCGAGCCCGAGCTTGAAGAGCGGCAGCTGCTTCTTGAGCGCCCCTCCGTCGGGCGACAGCACGATGCCGGTGCGGAGGTGCGCCACCGAGATGCCGGCCGCCTCCGCCATGCCCGTGCTCGCCTCCCAGTCGGCCACCACATCGGCGAGGAAGCCCTGGCCGCGCTCGGCCGACTCGTCGAGCTGCTCGTCGCCGCGCGGGCCGTAGAACCCGATCGCGGAGCCCGAGAGCAACCGGCGCGGGCCCCCCTCGACCGATGCGAGCGCCTCGCAGAGCAGGTTGGTGGATCGGGTGCGGCTCTCGAGGATCTCGCGCTTGTACTCGTCGGTCCAGCGGTGGTCGCCGATCCCGGCGCCGGCGAGGTGCACGACGGCGTCGACGCCCACGAACGCGCCGGCGTCGATGGTGCACGCACTCGGATCCCAGGCGATCTCCCCGCGGCGCGCCGCCCGGCGGACGACCGGCACCACCTCGTGGCCGACCCCGCGCAGGTGGGTCGCCAACGCCGTGCCGATGAGCCCGCTGGATCCGGTGACGGCGACTCGCATGGCGACGACGCTACGGCGTGCCGCCCGCAGGTGCGCGACCGTGCCCGGCCGTTCAGGCGAGGGCTTGCTCGATGATCCCGTCGAGGGTGGCTCCGTCGGCGGCACCCACCAGGGTCTGCACCTCGCCCGCCGGCGTCACGATCGCGAACGCCGGCTGGTACGGGACGCCGAACCGTCCGAACACCTCACCCGGATCGTCGCTGATCGTCGGGAACGTGATGCCGTGCCGGTCGATGAACTCCTGGAAGTCACCGTCGGACCCGGTCCAGGCCACGCCGACGAACTCCGCCTGCCCGGCCCACCGCTGCGCTGCCTCCTCGACCGAGGGGGCTTCACGGTTGCACGTGCTTCAAGTGGGCGCCCAGAACCACAGCACGACCGGCCGGCCGGCGAGGCTGCCCATCTCGATCTGACCGCCGCCCACGAGCGGCGCGGTGAAGTCGAGCGCGGCCGGGACGGCGACCGGGGCCTCGGTGGCCGGCGGCGGCGCCGAGGACCCCGGTGCCGCGGTGGCGGGCGCGGACTGAGCCGGTGACGGCGCCTCGGTGCCCGGCGCACCAGCGTCAGGTGCCTCGGTGGGGGCTGGGGTGGCTGCCGGAGCGACCGTGACCGCGGCGGTGGTGTCGCCGTCGTCGGAGGAGCCGCACGCCGCCAGGGCGAGGGTGCCGGCCAGGGCGAGGGGGAGGACGTGTCGTGCCCGCACGGCGGCGGATCGTACCGACGCGGGTCGGCGCCGTCCTGTCGGGCCCGACGGTGTTGTCCGTATCGTTCGCATTCCGATGAAGACC
>JALOLG010000317.1 GCA_025456105.1 Ilumatobacteraceae bacterium
AGCGCCTCCTCGAGCAGCACCGCCTGCTCGGGCGGCGGCCGGAACGTGATGTGGTCCGCGCAGTAGCCGAGCGCCGCCCGTGCGAGTCCGCGCGCATCGCCCAGGCGCCGAGCGAGCGCGGCTGCGCGCCGGAACACCGCACGCGCCTCGTCGTCGGTGCTCGCCACGTTGTGAGCCGCGCCGAGCTCGAGGAGGAGCTCCAGCTGGCGGGCCTCGTCGTCCGGGGCAGCGAGCACGGCCAGCTCCAGCGCACGCTCCCACTGCCGCACCGCCTCCTGGGGTGAGCCGTTGGCCATCGCCACGCGGGCGGCGTGCTCGGCGGCACTCGCCGCCCGCGACAGCGCGGCATCGAGGATCGGCCGACGGGCATCGGAGGCGGCCACACGATGGTGGCCAACCGACAGCGTCGGCACCTCCTCGTCGCGCAGGCGCGCCTGGAGCTCCGACAGCTCCGCACCGGGCGCCACGCCGAGCTCGGCCGTGAGCACGGCGACCGCCGTTCGCACGCTGCGGGCTGCCTCGTCGCGCCGACCGGCGCTGAGGTGCGCACGAACGAGCTGCACCCACAGCCGCTCGCGGAGCGGCTCGAGCGCCGTCGCTTCCGTCAGGCGGTCGACGGCCTCGTCGACCTGACGCACCGAGACGAGCGCGCCGCAGCACAGCTCCTCGGCCGCCCATCGCTCGTCGTCGAGGACCGCCCCGATCGACGCGACCGGGAGGTCGTCGAGCCCGGCGAGTGCGCTCCCGCGCCAGAGCGAGAGGGCCGGCAGCAACGCATCCACGACCGACCCGTGGTCGTCGCGCCGGGCGGCTTCGCGGGCGGTGCGCACCGCACGACGGAAGACCAGGGCGTCGACCTGGGAGGGCGCGACGTCGAGCAGGTAGCCCGGAGGCTCGGCACGGAGGGCCTCACCCAGCCCCGCCTGGCGCAACGCTCGACGAACACGGGTGGCCGTCTGCTGGAGCGCGCCCCGCTCGCGGCGCGGCAGGTGGTCGACACCCCAGAGGAGGTCGCCGATGCGGTCGCCCGGCACGACGCGCCCGGCGTCGAGCGCGACGACGGCGAGCATCGCCCGCGGGTGCGGCCCACCGATCGGGACGGATGCGCCGTGATGCACCACCTCCACCGGACCGAGCACCCGGACGACCACCCCCGGGTCCGTCACGCCGCGCATCGTAGGTGCCGCTGTCATCGGCATCGGTCCTGGCCCGAGGCGTGGCGCCGCCGGTCGACCGGATCGGCTGTCAGCGCATTGTCAGCGGTGTCCGCGACCATCGCGACGTGGCCGGCTCGGTGGGGGCACGTGCGGGATGGTGGCGCGCGGCGTCACTGATCGCGCTCGTCCTCGCGCTGGTGGCCGCCGTCTCGGCGGTGGTGGCGGTGCCACGACCCGCCGCGGCCGCCACGTGCGACCTCACCTGGGTCCGTGGCGCCGGCACCTTCGGCGACGCCGACTGGGATCTCGCCACGAGCTGGGAGCCGCAGCGCACACCGACCGACCGCGACACCGTGTGCCTCCCCGCGTCGCGGGTGGAGCTCTTCGGCCTCGTCACCACGGTCGCGGCGGTCGACGTCGCCGCCGGCGGGACGCTCTGGCTCTGGGGCGGGACCCTCGACCTCGCCTCGACGTCGAGCGTGGCCGGGATCCTGCTGGTGAACGGCAGCACCGTCCGCGGTGCCGCCGACCTCACGATCGAGAAGGGTCGCACGGCAGGTACCGACACCGGCCAGAACGGCACCTTCGCCACGAGCGGGTCGGGCCGACTCGTGGTGGAGGGCCAGCTGTACGCGGCGGGTGGCGGTGGTCTGTTCGTCGAGCTCGACGTCCTCAATCGGGGAACGGTGCTGCTCGACGCCAACCTGTCGGTCGGCGCCGGCAGGAAGCTCGTCAACGAAGGGCTGATCCGGATGCGGAGCCGCGGCACGCTCCAGAGCAGCAGCACCGCCGCGCTCGTCAACGAGCCCACGGGCGCCATCGAGATCGGCACCGTCTTCACGGCCGGTGGCCTCGATGCGGTCGGCATCCGACTCGGCTCCATGTCGAACGCCGGCGCCGTCACGATGGCAGCGGGCGAGATGTCCATCATCGGCACGGTCACCAGCACCGGCACGTGGCAGCTCGGCACCGCCGGTGCCACCCCGTGCTCCATGCCGTCGGCACGCGCCGCCGACGAGACACGGCTCTTCTTCCGCGGCGCGGTCTCGCTCACGGCGGGCTCGGTGACCGGACCCGGGTGCTTCGAGGCGTGGGGCGGCGACCTGCTCGTGGAGGCCGACGTCGTGCTCGAGCCCGGGACGCTGTCGGTGTGGGGGTACGTCGCCAGCATCGAAGGCGACCGGGCGCTCCCGCGGACGCTGCTGGGCAGCGGGGCCGAGCTCTCCGCGAGCGGCACCCTCACCCTGCCGAACGGCCTGGGCCAGCACCCGAACCAGTTCTACCGACTCGGTGGCACCGGCACGATCATCGTCCCGAAGGCCGTGCCGGTCACCCACACCGGCAACGCCCTCTACGTCCAGGACGACGTCGACGTGGTGATGGAGGGACCCCTCACGCTGGACGGCATCGCGTTCGTCGTGCAGGGCGCGGCCACGTTCACCAACGCCGGCACGTGGACGGTGCGTGGGAACGCGTCCCTCCAGGCCGACGGCAGCGGCTCGATCGTCAACAACGGCACGATCCTCGCCGACCCGGGCACCGGCAAGACGCTGTTCCTCACCGGCGCACGCGGTCTCGACAACCGTGGGACGTTCCGACTCGCATCGGGCACGATCGACATGCGGGCCCGCTTCCGCCAGATGACCGACGTCGAGCTCACCGGTGCGCGGATCGAGGTGGCGAGCGGGGCCACGTGGATCTTCTGGCCGGTGATCACTCGCCTGTCGGGCCAGCTGCGGCTCGAAGGCACCGCGAACGTGATCGACGGCTTCGCCGGCACGAGCTCGGCGTTCCGCCAGCTCGACACCATCACGGGGAGCGGTCGACTCGAGCTGGCCGACGGCGCCGACCTCGACCTCGTCGCCGACGTCGCCAACGGCATCACGAACGGCGGTGCACTCGCACTCGACGCCGGCTCGACGCTCACCACCGCGTCGTACGAGCAGACCTTCAGCGCGACGCTCGCGATGGAGATCGGCGCCACTGGCACCGGCCGCGTCGTGGCGGGCCCGACCACGCTCGGCGGCACCCTCGAGATCATCCCCGAGTCGGTCGGCCAGCCGAGCGTGAAGGACGTCGTGGTGATCGACAGCACCGACGTCCGCGGCACGTTCGCGTCCGTGCGAGC
>JALOLG010000318.1 GCA_025456105.1 Ilumatobacteraceae bacterium
GAACAGGCTGCGCTTGTCCTTCGGGACCGGGATGACCACGGCGATGTCGTTGCGGACCTTGTCCCACGGCACCGTCACGTGGACCCCCTTGGCGGGGCGGATCGAATCCGGGTCGACGCCGTCGTCGAGCGTGCGGATCTCGTCGGACCACACACCCGCTGCATTGACCACCACCGAGGCCCGCACCACGAACGGCGTGGCGTCGGGGACCAGCGCGTCGACCACCTCGACGCCGTCGACCGTGCCGTCGGCCGCACGGTGCAGGCCCACGACGGGGCAGCGGTTCGCGACGGCGGCACCGTTGGCCGCCGCCGTGCGCGCCACGGCGAGCACCAGGCGGGCGTCATCGGCCGCGGCGTCGTAGTAGAGGTAGGAGCCGGCCAGGCGGTCACGGTGGGTGGTGGGGAGGTGGCGGAACGACTCGTCGGCCGACAGGCGCCGGTGGCGCTTGCCGATGCGCCAGCCGCCCGTGAGGTCGTACATCCACAGCGCGGAGCCGAGCGCCTTGGCGATCTTGCGCGAGATGACCCCGTCCTTGGTGAGCACCGGGATCATGAACGGCAGGACCTGCACGAGGTGCGGAGCGTTGCGCAGCAGCCGCTGGCGCTCGTGCAGCGCCTCGTAGACGAGCCTGACGTCGCCGTTCTGCAGGTAGCGCAGGCCGCCGTGGATGAGCTTGCTGCTCTTCGAGGAGGTGCCCGAGGCGAAGTCGTCGCGCTCGACGAGCGCCGTGCGCAGGCCGCGCGTGGCTGCGTCGAGGGCCACGCCCACCCCGGTGATCCCGCCCCCGACGACCACCACGTCGAACTGCTCCGAGCGGAGCCGGGCGAGCGAGGTCGACCGGTCGAAGGGTTCGTCCATGCCTGCGGATGCTACGTGCGTCGACACGGAGCGTCACCCTGCACCTCGTGCTCGTTCGCACGACTTGCGAACACTCACACCGTGCGCGTACCCTCGACCTCGTGAGGACCCCCACCGAGCTGACGGAGGCCTTCCGGGCCCGCGGCCTGAAGGTGACCCCCCAGCGTCAGCTCCTGTTCCGGCTGCTCCACGGCAACACCCAGCACCCCACGGCCGAGGCGCTGTTCGCCACGGCCAGCGCCGAGATGCCCGGCATCTCGCTGCGGACCGTCTACCAGACCCTCGCCGACCTGGCCTCGATGGGCGAGCTCCAGCAGGTCGCCTTCGGCAGCGGACCCACCCGCTTCGACCCCAACGTCGACGAGCACCACCACGTCGTGTGCGACCGGTGCGGTGCCGTCCGCGACGTGTGGGTCGACGGCATCGCGGATCTCCGCATGGCGCCGCTCGACGGCTTCGAGCCGTCGGTCACCGAGATCGTGCTCCATGGTCGCTGCGCGGCGTGCGCAGCGACCGAGCCCACCGCGTCCACCGTCCCCCCCATCAACCAACCAACCAGCTGAAAGGCCATCAACGATGCCCGACCTCAAGGGAACCAAGACCCACGAGAACCTCAAGGAGGCGTTCGCCGGCGAGAGCCAGGCCAACCGCCGCTACCTGTGGTTCGCCCAGAAGGCCGACGTCGAGGGCTATCCCGACGCCGCGGCGCTGTTCCGCTCGGTCGCCGAGGGCGAGACCGGCCACGCCCACGGCCACCTCGAGTTCCTCGCGCAGGTGGGCGACCCCGCCACCGGCGAGCCGATCGGCGACACCGAGGACAACTTCAAGTCGGCGATCGCCGGCGAGACCTACGAGTACACCCAGATGTACCCGGGCTTCGCCAAGACCGCCCGCGACGAGGGCTTCGACGAGATCGCCGAGTGGCTCGAGACCCTCGCCCGCGCCGAGAAGAGCCACGCCGGCCGCTTCCAGCAGGGCCTCGAGGCGCTCTGAGCGTCCCACCTCCTCGCTCTCGTGCTCCGAGAGGGGCGACACGCCCCTCTCGGAGCACCAGAGCGCCGTCCGATCCACCCGCACGATCGCACGGGAGCGCGCGATGACGATCACCTACGACCCCAAGCACCCGAAGTACCTCGACGAGGCCGACGTCCGCGCCGAGCTCACCCGGGTGTACGACCTCTGCCACGGGTGCCGGCTCTGCTTCAAGTTCTGCACGTCGTTCCCGACGCTGTTCGAGATGATCGACCAGCACGACGATCAGGACGCCGGCCGGCTCACCCCGGCGCAGCAGGACCAGGTGGTCGACGAGTGCTTCCAGTGCAAGCTCTGCTACGTCAACTGCCCCTACATCCCCGAGCTCCACGAGTGGGCGCTCGACTTCCCGCGCCTCATGCTGCGCGCCGACGCGATGCGCCACGCCACCAAGCAGAAGTCGGTGCGGGCGCGCGCCACCACCCAGGTGCTCGGCCGCACCGACCTCATGGGCGCGGCCGCCACGCTGACCGCCCCGGTCGCGAACAAGGTGGTGAGCGGTGAGCCCGGCTCGTTCCTGCGCAACGTCGCCTCCAAGGTCACCGGCGTGTCGGCGGTGCGGCTGCTGCCGCCGTACGCGAAGCAGCGCTTCAGCACCTGGTTCGCGAAGCGGGTCAAGCCGGCGATCACCAAGCGCCAGGGGCGCGTGACCGTGTTCCCGACGTGCCTCGTCGAGTACCAGGACACCCAGGTGGGCAAGGACCTCGTGCGCGTCTACGAGCGCAACGGCATCGAGTGCGAGCTCAGCGGGGCCGGCTGCTGCGGGGCGCCGTGGCTCCACAGCGGCGACGTGAAGCACTTCACCAAGATCGCCGAGAAGAACGTGAAGGTGCTCGCCGACGAGGTGCGGCGCGGCACCGACATCGTCGTGCCCGAGCCCACCTGCGGCTACGTCCTCAAGAAGGACTACCTCGACTACGTCGGCGGCCCCGACGCCGAGCTGGTGGCGGCCCACACCTACGACGCCGCCGAGTACCTCATGAAGGTCCACAAGGACGAGGGCACCGAGCTCGACACCGAGTTCACCGGCGACGTGCACGCCGCCATCACCTACCACGCCCCCTGCCACCTGCGGGCTCAGAACATCGGCTTCAAGAGCCGCGACCTCATGAAGCTCACAGGCGCCAAGGTGAAGGTCGTCCAGCAGTGCTCGGGCATCGACGGGATGTGGGGCTTGCGCGCCGAGAACGAGCAGATCTCGGTGCCGATCGCGAAGAAGTTCGCCGCCGAGCTCGAGCGGGCGGGCGGCGACATCGTCGCCGGCGACTGCTCGCTCGCCAACGTCGCGATCACCGAGCAGACCGGCACGGCGCCCCAGCACCCGTTGTCCGTGGTGGCGCGCGCCTACGGCATCCCCACCGACTGACACGACCACCGACCCATCCAGGAGAG
>JALOLG010000319.1 GCA_025456105.1 Ilumatobacteraceae bacterium
CGAACACCGCGACCTGGGGCAGGTCGGGGAAGACCCGCCGGGCCACCTCGATGCCTTCGAGGTTGGCCGGGTTGTGCAGCGGGGCGAGGGGCACCAGGTCGCGGATCGCGTCGAGCACGGCGTCGTCGACCAGCGCGGGGTTGGCGAAGCGGTCGCCGCCGTGCACGACCCGGTGGCCGACCGCGGTGAGACCCGCGTCGGCCAGGCTCGGACCCGCCTGGGCGAAGGCGTCCAGCACCGCCCGCAGCCCCGCCTCGTGGTCGGGCAGAGCGGTCTCACGCACGGCCTCGCCGCCGCTGCTCTCGTGCTGCAGCCGCGCCTCCGGCTCCCCGATCCGCTCGACGAGCCCTTTCGCCAGCGACTGCTCGCTGTCGGCGTCGATCAGCTGGTACTTGATGGAGGACGACCCGCAGTTGACGACCAGCACGCTGCGGCTCACACGGCACCGCCCTGGGCCTGGATGGCCGTGATCGCGACGGTGTTGACGATGTCCTCGACCAGCGCACCCCGGGAGAGGTCGTTCACCGGCTTGTTCAGCCCCTGCAGCACCGGACCGATGGCCAGCGCCCCGGCCGAGCGCTGCACCGCCTTGTAGGTGTTGTTGCCCGTGTTGAGGTCGGGGAACACGAACACGGTGGCGCGGCCGGCCACCTCGCTCTCGGGCATCTTGGTGCGGGCGACGCTGGCGTCGACGGCCGCGTCGTACTGGATGGGGCCCTCGACCGACAGGTCGGGACGCCGCTCGCGGACGAGCTCGGTCGCCCGGCGCACCCGCTCCACGTCCTCGCCCGCGCCGGAGGTGCCGGTCGAGTACGAGAGCATCGCCACCCGCGGCTCCACCCCGAACTGCGCAGCCGTGTCGGCCGAGGAGATCGCGATGTCGGCGAGGTCCTCGGCGTCGGGGTTGGGGTTCACCGCGCAGTCGCCGTAGACGAGCACCCGGTCGGCCAGGCACATGAAGAACACGCTCGAGACGATCGAGACGCCCGCCCTCGTCTTGATGATCTCGAACGACGGCCGGATCGTGTGCGCCGTGGTGTGCGCCGCCCCCGACACCATGCCGTCGGCCATGCCGAGGTGCACCATCATCGTGCCGAAGTACGACACGTCGGCGACCACGTCGAAGGCGGCGTCGAAGCTCACCCCCTTGTGCGCCCGCAGCCGCACGTACTCCTCGGCGAATTGCTGGCGCAACGGGTCGGACACGGGGTCGACGATGACGGCGCCCGCGATGTCGGCGCCCACGTCGGCTGCGGCCTTGCGCACATCGGTCTCGTCTCCGAGCAGGGTGAGCTCGGCGATGCCGCGGCGCAGCACCGCGTCAGCCGCCTCGAGCACGCGTGGCTCCGTACCTTCCGGCAGCACCACCCTCCGTCGCGGGTGACGGGCCCGGTCGACCAGCTCGTACTGGAACATCAGGGGCGTCACGGCGCCCACCGACTCGACCTCGATGTCGTCGAGCACGGCGTCGACGTCGACGGACTGCTCGACGAGGCGGATCGCCGCGTCGATCTTGCGCGTCGAGTCGGCGTGGATGCCTCCGCGCGCATCGGCGAGCGTCGTGGCCGTCGAGAACGTGTCGAGGTCGGTGGAGAGCACGGGCAGGCGCTCGGCCAACCCCTCGACGAGCCGCCACACTTGACCGTCGGGAGTGAGTCCGCCCGTGAGCATGACGCCGGCGAGCGCGGGGAAGGTCTCCGAGCGGTGTGCCGCCAGCATGCCGAGCAGGATCTCGGTGCGGTCCCCGGCGGTGATCACCAGGCATCCCTCAGACAGGTGGCCGAGCACGTTCGGCAGCCGCATGGCCGCCACCACGATGCCCTGTACCTCCCGGCCGAGCAGCCCGGCGTCGCCGGCGACGAGGCGGGCGTCGACGCGCTCGGCCAGCTGCCGCACGCTCGGCGCGAGCAGCAACGGCTCGTCGGGCACGACGTCCACCGGCACCGCCAGGCCGGCCACCTCGGCCCGCACCGCCTCCACGGCGTCGGGGGCCACTCGGTTGACGACCACCCTCAGCAGGCGGTCGTGGTTCTCGGCGAGCACGTCGCGGGCCAGGTCCACGGCGTAGTGCACCTGCTGCGGCGAGCGCCCGTGCGCCGAGGCGACGAACACGACCGGGGTGCCCAGGTTGGCAGCCACCCGCGCGTTGAACTGCAGCTCGGCCGGTGCGCCGACATCGGTGTAGTCGGTGCCCAGTACCAGCACCACGTCGGCCTGGGCGGCCAGCTCGCGGTACCGGTCGACGATCAGCGAGAGCGCCTCGTCGTCGTCGCCGTGCAGGTCGTCGTAGGTGACTCCGTAGTACGCCTCGTCGGGCAGGTCGAGCCCCCCGCGCGAGCGCAGCAGCTCGATCGCGGGATCGACGCTGGTGCGGGACCGCACCACGGGCCGGAACACCGCGACCCGGGCGGAGCGGCGCAGCATCGCCTCGTAGAGGCCGAGGGCCATCGCCGACTTGCCGCTGTAGGCCGACGCGGCGGCCAGGTACAGACTGCGTGCCACGTTCACGACCGTATCCGCCGCCTGCCGTGCGGACCCCTCGTTACCCCGAATCGACCTGCCGCGCGGCCGCCCACCCGGCCAGCGCCGCACGCGCCTGAGCGGCCCGCAGCGGGCGGCAGCCCGCCGAGCGCAGCGCCGACACCAGGCTCCGCTCGGACGCCATGAGCGCCCGCCCTCGCCGCAGCAGCGTGCGCGGCGGCTTGCGGTGCTCGGCGAGGTCACGGGACAGGCGCCGCACGAAGTTCGTCCACGGCCGGCGCTCGATGACGATCGCGTCGGCGAGCACCCCCGCGTCGCGGCAGCGCCCGACCACCTCGCCGACGAAGATGCCCTCGGCGAGGAAGACGGCATGGTCGCCACGGCTGAACGGCTGGGTGCCCACCGCCCTGTCCTGGCTGATGTCGTACACCGGCACCTCGGTCGTGCCCGCGCTGCACACGTCGAGGATCGCCTGCACGGCCAGGTCCGCGTCCCAGGCTGCCGGGTCGTCCCAGTCGACGATGCCGAGGTCGGGCTGGCGGGGGAGCGTCGGGTCGTCGCCGTGCTTGTAGAACTCGTCGAGGCAGAGCACCGGCAGGCCGCTCGCCTTCGCCAGGTGCGACTTGCCGCAGCCCGACGGTCCTGCGAGCAGCACCACCTGCCCCGTACTCACGTGCCGACCGGGTGCCAGACCGTCTTCACCTCGAGCACCCCGCTCAGGCGCGTGAGGTCGGGTACCTGCTCGTACTCCGCCTCGCGGCACGGGCGCCGCACCCGGGTGAGCGTGGTCGCCGCCGT
>JALOLG010000320.1 GCA_025456105.1 Ilumatobacteraceae bacterium
TCGTCAGGTGGCCCGACGGCTCGACGAGGTGATCTCGCTGGTCGACATCGGCGACGCCATCGACGCCCGGGCCGGCACCTACTCGGGTGGCATGAAGCGGCGCCTCGACCTGGCCATGTCGCTGATGCACCAGCCGGCGCTCGTGTTCCTCGACGAGCCCACCACGGGTCTCGACCCGGTGAGCCGGGCCCGCGTGTGGGACGAGGTGCGCCGGCTCAACGAGGCTGGCACCACGATCTTCCTCACCACCCAGTACCTCGAGGAAGCCGACGAGCTCGCCGATCGGGTCGGCATCATCGCCGCCGGTCGGCTCGTGGCGGAGGGCACCCCGACCGAGCTGAAGCGGTCGATCGGCAACGACGTCATCACCGCCCAGGTCGACGGCGACGGCCAGCGCGCCGCCGACGCGGTGCAGCGCATCGAAGGGGTCGCCGACGTGGCGGTCCACGGCACCGAGCTCACCCTCACGGCGCCCGACGGCTCGGCGGTGATCGCCGACGTCGCCGTGGCGCTGAACGGCTGCGGCGTGCCGGTCCGGTCGCTCACGCTGCGCACACCGACGCTCGACGACGTGTTCTTGCAGGTCACCGGATCGCACCTGGCCGAGGGGGGCGCGGGATGACCGACGCCCTGCTGCGCTCGAACGAACCCCTCGCCCGGCATGCCGGCTTCCTCCACGACCTGGTCACCATCGGTCGGCGGTCGCTGCGCGGCGTCTTCCGCGAGCCGGAGTTCTTCATCCCGGCCCTGATCGTCCCGCTGTTCTTCTTCGTGGTGAACATCGGTGCGCTGCAGGACTTCGCCGAGGCGAGCGGCGTCGTCACCGACTTCAAGGCGTTCCAGCTGCCCGTCGCCATCATCTTCGCCGTCACCGGCGTGTCGCGGGCGAGCGCGCTGGTGGTCGACATCCAGGGTGGCTACTTCGACCGGCTCCTGCTCACGCCGATGCGTCGACCCACGCTGCTGCTGGGCCTCATGGTCGCCGATGTCGTCTCGGTGATCCTGCTCGCGATCCCGGTGACGTTGCTCGGCATCCTGCTCGGCGTCGAGTTCGCCACCGGACTGCTCGGCATCGTGGCGTTCCTGCTCTACGGCTCGCTCTGGGGGCTCGCGTTCGCCGGCTTCCCGTACGCGATCGCGCTGAAGACGGGCAACCCGGCGGCCGTGAACTCGAGCTTCGTGCTGTTCTTCCCGTTCGCGTTCCTCACCTCGACCTTCCTGCCCGAGGAGGCCCTCACGGGGTGGCTCGAGACGATCGCCACCTACAACCCCGTCACGTACGTGCTGGCCGGCATGCGGGCGATCGTGAGCGAGGGCTGGTTGTGGGGCGACATCGTCGCCGGGCTCGTCGCGACGCTGGCCGTCGGCGTCGTGAGCTTCGGCCTCGCCACCGCGGCGATGCGCGGCCGCATCAAGCAGTCGTAGCGGCGCTCCCGCCCTGCACCCGGCGGTGGCGGCGTGACCACCAGGGGTGTGTGTACTGTTCGAACCATGCGCCTGCGCTCCACCTCCTTGCGTCGACCCGTCGCGCTCCTGCTCGCCGGGGCCCTGGTCCTGGCGGCCTGCTCCGACGACGACGACGAGCCCGATGCCACCGACGCCCCGGCCGAGACCGAGGCCACCGAGGCCCCGAGTGACACCCAGGCGATCTCGACCGAGCCGCCGCCGCCCGCCGGCGAGCCGTTCGTGTTCGGCTTCATGCAGCCGGCGCCTGGTCTGCTGCGCGACCTGTCGACGGCGCAGCTGACGTCGATCCAGTTCGCGGTCGACGACATCAACGCAGCAGGTGGTGTCAACGGTGGTGAGGCGTCGCTGCTGGTGGCCGAGGAGCCCCCGGGTGGCGACCCGTCCGATGCGGTGCGCGAGCTCGTCGAGGGCGGCGCCAACGTGATCCTCGGACCGGTCGGCTCGACGGCGGCGCTCGGGATCCTGCCGGCGCTCGCCGAGACCGGCACGGTCGCGTGCTCGGCGTCCGCGACGCTCGCCACGCTCGACCAGGCCGACACCGAGAACCGCCTGTTCCGCACGGCCATCTCCGACGCCTACACCGTGGGCGTCCTCGCCCAGCAGATCCAGACGCTGCGAGAGACCGAGGTCGGCGCCGACGCGCCGTACAAGGTCACCATCGTCGCCCGCAACGACGACTACGGCGTGGGCGTCGGCAACGGCCTCGCCCTCACGCTGACCACGGCGGGCATCACCACCGAGGTCATCAGCTACAACCCGCGCCGGGTGATCTTCGGCTCGGAGGCGGCCCAGGCTGCGGCGTCGGGGGCGAACCTGGTGCTGATGGTGTCGTACGCCGAGTCGGCACGGCTGCTCACGTCGCTGCTCGAGGCCGGCGTCGACCCGGCCACGATCGGTGGCATCGAGGGTGCGTTCGATCCCCGTCTGGCCGAAGCCGCGTCGCCGAGCGACCCGTCGGCTGCTGACGGTGTCCGCGTCTTCGGCGTCACCGGCGACCGCGCGTTCATCGACCGGCTCGTCGCCGCCCCCGACACCACCGAGATCCTCTACGGCGCGCAGGCCTACGACTGCGCGATCGTCACTGCGCTCGCCGCCACCGTCGCCGGGTCGGGTGCGGCCGACACCTACTCGGCCGAGATGATCGGCGTCACCCGTGACGGCCGGGGCTGCTCCACCTACGCCGACTGCATCGCGAGCGTCGAGGCCGGCGACGACATCGACTACATCGGTGTCACCGGCGGCATCGCCTTCGACGAGTTCGGGAGCGCCACGCAGGCCCGCTTCACCGTCGCCCAGTTCACGGGTGGCGCGCTCGAGGAGGTCAGCTCCGAGGAGTTCGACCTCGCCGACCTGCAGCGCCTCGAGTTCCTGCAGACGGCCATCTTCAATACCCGCCTGCAGCAGTTCCTCACCGTGACCGGCTTCTACAGCGGGCCCATCAACGGCCTGCCGAGCGAGGAGTTCACGAACGCGATCATCGCCTTCCAGGTGTCGGTCGGCGTCGAGCCCACGGGCGTGTGGGACGAGGCCACCGACGCCGCGGCGCGCGAGAAGTACGGCGCGCTGTACGCCCTGGTGGGCGACTCGATCGCCGGCCTGCAGCAGCTGCTGACCGACCTCGGGTACTACACGGGCCCGATCGACGGCACCTACAACGCCGAGTTCGTGGCGGCGATCAAGGCGCTGCAGGCCGATCTCGGTGTGCCCCAGACGGGCATCTTCGACGCCGCGACCCTGCAGGCGATCTTCAACGCCGGCCTCGCCACGGGCACGCCACCGTCCACCACGGCCCCGCCCGAGACCACCGCT
>JALOLG010000321.1 GCA_025456105.1 Ilumatobacteraceae bacterium
CGTCGGCATGCGGTACCACGCCAACGTGAGGCTGCCGACCACCGCCCCGTCGAGCTCGGCGATGAGCAGCACCTGGTCGGGCGCGGCGATGATGGCGGCGAGCTCGTCGGCGGATGGGCCCGGCGACGACGACGACAGCTGCGGGATCAGCCGGGCGAACACCGCCACCAGCTCGTCGGTCACCTGATCGGCGGGGCGGATCACGAGGCTCACGGTGCGAGCACGCTAGTCCTGGCCACCCGGGCGCATGGGTAGGGTCGCCGGCCGTGGAGATCTCGCCCCAGTCGCAGCTCGCCCGCGCCCTCGGCTCCGCCCTCGAGCCCGTCGTCGGCCAGGTGTACTTCTCACCGGAGTGCCATGCCGGCTACGTGGCACTCGGGTTCGACCCGAGCCCCGGCGACGCCGGTGGTGTGGCCCTCCCCGACGGGCCCGCGTACTTCACGAGCCGCGGCAGCGTGATGGGCCAGGTGCCCGGCGAGGTGGTCGCCGCCGCGTTCGCCGTGTTCAACCCGGCGATCGTCGTCCCGCTGGTGCAGCTCGGCTGGACCCGCACCGACGCGACCACCATCTGCACCGCCCGCACCGACGGCGCCGTCGCCCAGCTGCGCCGCATCCTCGGCGATCGGCCCGAAGGCGTCGAGCGCGCCGCCGAGCTGCTGCAGCGAGCCGCCGAGCCGCTGCGACCGGAGGGCCGCCCGCTGTTCGCCGGGGTCCGCTCGCTCGGCGTGCCCGACGATCCCCTCGCCGCCGTCTGGCGGCTCGGCGACCTCATCCGCGAGTACCGCGGCGACGCCCACACCGCGTCGTGGATCTCGGCCGGCGTCGACGCCACCGAGATCTGCCTGCTCACCGAGCTCTACTGGGGCCTGCCGCTGCGCAGCTACAGCCGCACCCGGGCGTGGTCCGACGACGACTTCGACGCCGCCACCGACCGCCTGCGCAGCCGGGGCTGGATCGACGACACCGGCGGCTTCACCGAGGCCGGCCGCGCCGCACGGGAGGCGATCGAGGTCGCCACCGACGCACAGATGGCCGGCGCCCTCGCCGCGCTCGGCGACGACGCGGCCGAGCTGCTCGCGATCCTCACCCCCTGGGGTGCCACGGTGCGCGACGCGAAGGGCTACCTGCCGAGCGGACCGCACGACCTCGCAGCACGCTGATCCCGCCGGGGCGGTGCCAGACTGCGCCGATGATCGTCACCGACCCGTCCAGCGTCACCGCCGCCGACTTCGCGGCCGGCACCGGCTGGGAGCCCAAGCCCGAAGGCCTCTGCATGGGCGAGGTGTGCGTGCCCGCCCCCGGCGCCATCCGCGCCGACGGCACGATCGACCTCGAGCTCGCTGCGGCCAAGCTCGGCATGCCCGTGGTGCACGACGCCGAGCACGGCGTGTGGGCCGTCGGGCCGGGCACCAGCACCGGCAAGGTGCTCAGCACCGCGGTGGCGCCCGACCCGGTGCTGATCGACCGCGACGGCAACCCGTTCCGGCTGTCGTCGCTGCACGGCCGCAAGGTGCTCCTGGTCGCCTGGTCGAGCTATTGAGGCTGCCGCACCAGCCTGCCCGGGTGGCAGGCGCTGCACGCCGAGCTCGAGCCCCTCGGTCTCACGGTCGTCACCGTCGCCCTCGACATCCGACCCGCCGACACCCACCAGTGGATCGACGCCGCGTCGCCCACGCACCCGAGCCTCATCGACACCGAGCACGTGACGGGCGAGCTGTTCGGCTTCGTCAACATCCCGATGGCCGTGTGGATCGACGAGACCGGCACGATCGTCCGCAACGCCGAGAGCGCGTCGGTCGAGCGCAGCCCGCTGCGCGACATGGAGGTGCCCGAGGGCCTGCCCGAGCGCATGGCCACGATGTTCCGGGCGGTGAAGGAGATCCCCGACGACGCCGAGGCGTACCGGGCGGCGATCGTCGACTGGGTCGAGCGCGGCGCGGCGTCGCCGTACGCGCTCTCGCCCGACGAGGTGATCGCACGGTCCGCACCCCGCGGCGACGACGCCGCCCGGGCGTCGGCCTGCTTCGAGCTCGGCACCCACCTCTACCGCACCGTCGGGCACGAGGCGGCCATCCCGTGGTGGAAGCAGGCCCACGAGCTCGACCGGTCGAACTGGACCTACAAGCGCCAGGCGTGGACGCTCACCACCACCCCGGCCGACGCCACCGAGAACGACCTCGTGCAGGAGGCCGGCGAGGTGTACGGCACCAGCTGGCTCGACGACGTCCTCGCCGGCGGTGGCGGCGCCGCCTACGTCGTGCGACCCCAGCTCTGACCGGCCGGTAGTCTCGGCGCGATGGAGCACGTCCGCTGGCTGGCGGAACCCACGCTCTCGACGCCGGTCATCGTGGCCGCGTTCACCGGCTGGAACGACGCGGGTGATGCCGCCTCCACCGCGCTGCGCACCCTGGTGGAGACCACCGGGGCCGCGCCGCTCGCCGAGATCGACCCCGAGATCTTCACCGACTTCGCCACCGTGCGCCCGCACGTCCGCCTCGACGCCGAGCGCCACCGCACCATCGTGTGGCCGACGGTCGGGCTGTGGTCGGTGTCGCTGCCCGGCGCCGACGTGGTGCTCGTGCTCGGGCCCGAGCCGGCGCTGCGCTGGCGGCTGTTCTGCGAGCAGATCGTCGGCGTCGCCGAGCACTTCGGGTCGCCGCTCGCGCTCACCCTCGGCGCGCTGCTGGCCGACGTGCCCCACACCCGCCCGGTCCAGCTGATCGGCACCGCCACCGACGAGCGGCTGATCGAGCGCTACGACCTCGAGCGGTCCCGCTACGAGGGGCCCACCGGCATCGTGGGCGTCCTGCAGCACGCGTTCACCACGGCCGGCATCCCAGCGGCATCGCTGTGGGCGGCGGTGCCCGGCTACGCCTCGTCGCTCCCCTCACCGCGCGCCGCGATCGCACTCGTCGAGCGCGCCTGCTCGATCATGGGCACGCCCGCTCCCACCGCGGCCCTCGCCGCGCAGGTGCCCGAGTACGACGCCCGGCTCGCCGCGCTGCTCGCCGACGACGACGACCTCGTCACCTACGTCGCGCGCCTGGAGTCGATGCTCGACGAGCTGGCCGACGACCTCGACGACGACGGGTTCGACGACGACGCCGACGCAGCGGCCGAGCCGGCCGACCTCACCGACGCCGACCCCGACGAGCTCATGCTCGAGGTCGAGCAGTTCCTGCGCGACCACGGCGGCGGGGACGCCGCCCAGTGAGACGGCGGCGGGGACGCCGCCCAGTGAGACGGCGGCGGGGACGCCGCCCGCCAGACCGGCGAGCGCACCGGGTCGAACACCGTCGGCAGCTCGGCGCCGCTGATCGCCGCGAACGCCATCGGCCCCCACCACTGCGCGCCGACCGCCGTGGGCGGCAGGGCATCGGGACCGAACCAGCCGACCGCCGACGTCTCGAGCGGATGCCCCGCCAGCTCGCCGCCGACCGCCGTGCAGTGGAACAGCAGCATGTACAT
>JALOLG010000022.1 GCA_025456105.1 Ilumatobacteraceae bacterium
CGAGCCCGGAGTTCTTGAGGCGGTCCTTCACCTCGTCCCACAGGGCCGCGCCGCGCAGCGAGCGCTCGACGATGTCGTCGAGCTCGGACTTCTTCTTCACGCCAGCGAGCTTCGGGCCGTACGCGACGTTGTCGTAGATCGACTTCGGGAACGGGTTGGGCTTCTGGAACACCATCCCGATGCGACGGCGCACCTCGGTGGCGTTCACCCCGGGGTCGTAGAGGTCCACTCCGTGGTAGTTGATGGTGCCCTCGACCTTGGCCGACTCGACGAAGTCGTTCATGCGGTTGAGGCAGCGCAAGATCGTGGTCTTGCCGCAGCCCGACGGGCCGATGAAGGCCGTGATCTGGTGCTTGCGGATGGTCATGGTGGCCCCCCGCACGGCGCGGAAGTCGCCGTACAGCACGCTCACCTCGTCGAGCTCGAACACCGGCTCAGCGCCCATGTCGACGCCCGTGCTCGCGGCCTGTGGCCGCGACACCTGGTCCTCGGCCGCGACCGACAGGTCGTGGCCGAGCGCGCTTCGGTCGATCTCGGTCATACGCCCAGACGCGTCCTTTCGAATCGGTTGCGGAGGTAGATCGCCGCCGCGTTGAAGAAGATGACGAGGATCAGCAGCGTGAGCCCGGCCGCTGCTGCGGCGTTCGTCCAGCCGATGTCGCCACCGACCGGGTCGGGCCGCCCCGACCAGTTGTAGATCAGCATCGGGAGCGCCGTGAACGGCCCGGTGAGCGTGGTCTCGGGCAGCAGACCGGTGATCGCACCGAGCATGATGAGCGGCGAGGCCTCGCCGAGCGCCCGGGCGATCGAGAGCACCACGCCGGTGAGGATGCCCGGTGCGGCGTACGGGATGACGTGGTCGCGGGTGACCTCCCAGCGCGACGACCCGACGCCGTAGCCACCCTCACGCAGCCCCTGCGGCACCGCACGGATGGCCTCCATCGAGGTGATGATCACCACCGGGAGCACCAGGACCGCCATGGTCAGCGCGGCGGAGATGACCGAGGAGCCGCCGGTGATCCCCTTCAGCCAGGTGCCGAAGATCGTGAGGCCCAGGACGCCGTAGATGACGGCGGGCACGCCGGCCAGGTTGCGGATGTTCACCAGGATGAGCTGGGTGATCTTGTGGTCGTGGCGGGCGTAGTCCTCGAGGTAGATCGCGGCCGCCACGCCGAGCGGCACCGAGAGGACGAGCACGCCGAGGCCGATGATGAACGAGCCGTACAAGCCGGGCCAGACGCCCGTGGTGGCGGGATCGGACCCGATGGTGCTGGTGAGGAAGTCGCCGGGCCGCTCGCTCATGATCGGCCAGGCGTCGACGAGCACCTCCTGGAGCAGCACGCCCAGGATCAGCAAGGTGGTGAGGGTGCACAGGAGCAGCAGCACGAGCAGGACGAGCCCGGCGGTGTCCCGCTTGCCGCCGGTGAGCTGCGACCTGGTGACCTCGGCGGCCGTCTTGCCGGCCGCGCCGGGGGTGATGAGCGACATGGTGGCGACCTCAGTACTTCTGGCGGACCCGGGCGACGAACCGGGCACCGATCGTGTTGAGCCCGAGCGTGATGAAGAACAGGAGCAAGCCGACGAAGAACAGCACGTCGAACGGCGGCCCGGCCTTGACGGCGTCGGTGCCACCGGCGGCGTTGGTCATCGCGGCGGTCATGGTGAGCCCCGGCTCGAGTGGGTTGAAGCCGTTGTACGGCCCGGAGCCGTCGTAGCCACCGGCCATGGTGGCCACCATGGTCTCGCCGATGGCGCGTGACGTGGCGATGATGAACGCTGCCACGAGCCCGGAGATCGCGGCGGGGAGCACGATCTTGGTGACGGTGGTGACCTTCTTGGCCCCGACGCCGTAGCTGGCCTCGCGGAGCGAGCCGGGCACGGCGCTGATGGAGTCCTCGGAGAGCGAGGCCATGATCGGGATCACGAGGATGCCGATGCCGAGACCCGCCACGAGCATGTTGCGCGACTGGGTGGGATCGAAGATCCGGTCGACGACCTCGGGAGCGATGAACTTGAGGGCGAAGAAGCCGACCACCACCGAGGGCAGGCCGGCGAGCAGCTCGATCACGGGCTTCACCACCGCGCGCACCTTCGACGGCGCGTACTCGGCGAGGTAGATCGCCACGCCGAGGCCGAGCGGGGCGGCCACGAGCATCGCGATCGACCCCACCACGATGCTGCCCACGATGATCGTGCGCAGGTCGAAGCGCTCGCGTCGGGGGAACCACCCGGTGTCGGTGAGGACGTCGAAGTTCCAGTCGATCCCGACGAAGAAGTCCCACGTGCCCTGGCCCAGCACGAACAGGATGAGCAGGCTCACCAGGATCGAGAACAGGGCCGCGGCCTGGAAGATGCGGCGAGTCACGATCTCGGCGCGCCGCTGCTTGCGGTTGCCCTGGAGATCCTCGATCGTCAGCATGCGGTGCTTCCCGGGTGGTGGGTCGGACGGAGACTAGCCGAGCCGCCTGGCCGGCCGCCCCGGGGGGTGAGGGCGACCGGCCGGGCTCGACGGGGACGGGTCAGCGGGCCGCCCAGGCGTCGCGCGTGGCCGCGAGACGGTCCTCGGGGATCTGCACGTAGCCGGCGTCGCTCACCTTGGCGATGCCCTCGTCGCTGAGGTACAGGTCGACGTACGACGCCACGGCCGGGTTCTCGGCAGCTGCCGTCGTGCTCACGTAGATGTAGAGGCTCCGGGCGAACGGGTACGAGCCGTCGGCGATGGTCTCGGCGGTCGGCGCCACGCAGCCGTCGCCCGCATCCACGGCGATGCCCTTCAGGCGGTCACCCTCGGCCTGGAAGAAGGCGTAGCCCACCCAGCCCAGCGACGTGTCAGCCGACTCGATGCCCTCCACGATGAGGTTGTCGTTCGGGCTCGACGAGTAGTCGGCGCGGGTGAAGTCATTGTCCTCACCGAGGCGCTCCTCCGACAGGTCGGCGATCGCGAACTCGACGAACGAGTCGTAGGTGCCCGACTCCTCGCCGGGGCCGAAGACCACGAGCGGCGCATCCGGGAACGGCACGCTCTGCACCGCACCCACCTCTGCGGCGAGGTCGTTGGCGTCGCTCCAGCTGCCGAAGCCCTCCGACTCGGGACCGAGCAGGGCGTACAGCCCGGGCACGTCGAGGCACTCGATGGCCGAGTTGTTCGGGTTGGTGATCACCGACAGACCGTCGATGGCGACCTCGAGCTCGACGAACTCGATGCCGTTGTCGGCGCAGGTCTGGGCCTCCTCCTCGCGGATGGGGCGGGACGCATCGGAGATGTCGGCCTCACCGGCGCAGAACTTCTGGAAGCCGTCACCCGTGCCCGGGCCCTCGACGGTCACCAGCAGCTCGCCGCCGGACAGCTCGTTGGCGAGCTCGCCGACGCGGATCGAGATCGGCTCGACGGTCGACGAGCCGGTCACGAAGACGTTGCCCGACGCGAGCTCGGGGGTCTCGCCGCCGGCGCCGCCACCGCCCTCACCGTCGGTGGTCATGGGCTCGGTGGTCATCGGCTCGCTGGTCATCGGCTCGGTCGCGGCGGGTGCCTCGGTGGCGGCCGGCGCCTCGGTCTCGGGGGTCGACTCCTCGTCGTCGTCACCGCAGGCGGCGACCACGAGCGATGCGACGATCGCGCCGGCGAACAGGCGCTTGGTCGAAGCTTTCACGCTGCACTCCTTGGGTTGGGTTCACGAACGCGAGACCGCCGTGGACGGCTCGCTGCGCGCACCGTAAGGGGGTCAGGTGAACGGACACCCGAAGTCAGATGAACGAGAGGTGAACGAACGACGACGCGACGGCGAACAAGCCTGCGATGCCGTCGGCGGAAGGGCTCAGCGGCGCGTCGACTGCTGCCGCTCGGCTGCGTAGCGGTACATCCGCTCCTGCGCGTCGGGGGCGTACGCCTCGGTGTCGCCGACCCGGCGCCACACGTCGTCGGGTCCGAGCTCCCAGCGCACCACGTCGTCGGCGAGCAGGAACGACAGTGCGGCGTCGAGCCACTCGCGGTGCTTGGGGTGCTCGATCGGCACCAGCACCTCCACCCGCCGGTCGAGGTTGCGCGGCATCAGATCGGCGGAGCCGATCAGGTGGAGCGGCTCGGAGCCGTCGTTGCCGCCGTGCTCGAACCGGTAGATCCGGCTGTGCTCGAGGTAGCGGCCCAGCACCGAGCGGACGCGGATGCGCTCGGACAGCCCGGGCACCCCCGCCCGCAGCCCGCAGATCCCGCGCACGACGATGTCGACGTGCACGCCGGCGGCTGACGCGGCGTAGAGCGCCTCGATCATCGTGCGGTCGACGATCGAGTTGCACTTGATCGTGATCCGACCCGCCTCCCCCATCGCCGTCTCGCGCTCGACGAGGTCGAGCAGCTGGGCGCGCAGGTCGCGGGGGGCGACCACCAGCGATCGGTACTCCTGGGAGCGGCTGTACCCGGTGAGGTGGTTGAACAGCTGCATCGTGTCGGCCCCGATGTCGGGATCGCACGTGAAGAAGCCGAGGTCCTCGTAGATGCGGGCGGTCCGCGGGTTGTAGTTGCCCGTGCCGATGTGGCAGTAGCGACGCAGCTGGTCGCCGTCGTCGCGGACGACCATCACCACCTTGGAGTGCGTCTTCAGCCCCACCATCCCGTACACCACGTGGACGCCGGCACGCTCGAGCTGGCGGGCCCAGCGCACGTTGGCCGCCTCGTCGAAGCGGGCCTTCAGCTCCACCAGCGCGGCCACCTGCACGCCTCGCTCCGCGGCCCGCATGAGCGCGCGCAGGATCGGGCTCTCGCCACCCCCGGCCCGGTAGAGCGTCATCTTGATGCTCTGCACCTGCGGGTCGTCGGCCGCCTGGTCGATGAACTGCTCGACCGCGGTGAAGCTCTCGTACGGGTGGTGCACCAGCAGGGCCCGGTCGCGGATGACCGAGAACACCGAGCGGCCGGTCTCGTCGGCCACCGCGAGCCGGCCGGCCGTCACCGGCGGCCACGGCCGGTCGCGCAGGTCGGGGCGGTCGACCGACAGCAGCCCCATCAGGCACGTGAGATCGAGCATCGCACGGTGCCTCGACACGCCGTCGGTGTCGATGTCGAGCTCGCGGACCAGCAGCTCGAGGACCTCATCGGTGGTGCGGTGGTCGACCTCGAGCCGCACGGCCTTGTTGAACCGGCGACGCCGGAGCTCCATCTCCACGGCCTCGAGCAGGTCGTCGGCGTCCTCCTCCTCGAGCGTCAGGTCGCCGTTGCGGGTGACCCGGAACGTCGACCAGCCCTCCACCACCATGCCGGCGAACAGCCGGTGCAGGTGCGCGGCCACCAGCTGCTCGGCGGGCACGAACCGGTGCCCGCCGACCTCGACGAGACGGGGGAACACCGTCGGAACCTTCAGCCGCACGAACCGCCGCTCGCCCGTCTCCGGATCGGCCACCATCGCCGCGATGCTGAGCGCGAGGTCGCTGATGTAGGGGAAGGGGTGCCCGGGGTCGACCGCCAGCGGCGTGAGCACCGGGAGCACGCGCTCCTCGAAGAACGCACCGAGGCGCGCCCGCTCGTGATCGGTGAGGTCGTCCCAGTCGACGATCGCCACGCCGGATGCGGCGAGCTCGGGGCGCAGCTGCTCGAGGAACACGGCCTCCTGGCGCGCCACGAACCGCTGCACCTCGAGCGCGATCTCGGCGAGCTGCTGCGACGGCGAGCGGCCGTCGGGTGAGGGCTCGTCGAGCCCGGCGGCGACCTGGTCCTTGAGTGCGGCCACACGGACCTGGAAGAACTCGTCGAGGTTGCTCGACGCGATCGCGCAGAACTTCGCGCGCTCGAGCAGCGGGATGCCCGGCTCGGTGGCGAGCGACAGGACGCGGTCGTTGAACTGGAGCCAGCTGAGCTCGCGGTTCAGCAGCCGGTGCACGTGCGGTCAGATCTCGGCGACGTCGAGGCCGAGATCCCACTCGAGCGAGATGAGCTCGCGCTCGGCGTCGCGGTTGATGCGCTCGCGATTGCGCCGGAACTGCGGGTCGTCGCGCGGCAGCAGCACGAGGCGCGCCAGGGCCCGGGCGCGGAACTCCTCGAGCAGGGTGCGATCGCCCCAGTCGCCGTACACGTCCCAGTGCGGCGAGACCGGCCCGAGGTAGACGATCCGGGCGTGGGCACGAGGCGCAGCGGGGGCGAGGTCGGACATGGCGGGCGATCCTAGCGGCGCCGGCCTGCCGCCCGGCCCGGCGCCCACCGCCGACAGCGCCCGGGATGATGACGAATCGATGAACAGAACGGGATGAATCCTTGCAATCACTCGCCGATTCATTACAGTTGCGTGAAGACAGCCACCGAGTCGGGAACCGCAGGCGTCGCTGCGACGTCAGAGTCCCACCCGAGCAAGGAGCGATGATGACCACCCCCGACCACCGTCCGACCGTCGACACGCCGAGCGACGCCGTGCGCGACGCCGAGCTGTTCGACCCCGAGACGGTGAGCGCCTGGATGGCCGACGGCAGCTGCCGGGCCTACCCGCCGGCGGTGTTCTTCCCGAGCGACGGGGTGGGGGTCGACAAGGCCCGCAAGATCTGCGCGACCTGCCCGGTGAGCGAGCCGTGTCTGGAGTACGCCCTCGCGCACCGCATCGAGCACGGCGTGTGGGGTGGGTGCAGCGAGCGGGAGCGGCGGCGCATCCTGAAGCGCCGGCGGGTGACGGTCGGCTGAGGCCGACCGATCGGAGGGCGTCGGGCCCTCGGAGGTCAGCTGGACGGCTTGGCGTCGGAGTCGCTGGTGTCGGCCTGGCCCTCGGCGAGACCGTCCTTGAACTCCTTCTGCGCCTTGCCCAGGTTGCGGGCGAGCTTGGGCAGCTGCGAGCCGCCGAAGAGCACCAGGATGATGACCAGTGCGATGATCGCTTCGGGAGCCCCGATGTTCATGGGCTCGACACTACCCCTCAGGCGCCGATGATGCTCCGCGCCACCTGGGCGCGCTGACGTCGGATGCGGCGGCGCTCGCGCTCGGAGAGGCCGCCCCAGATGCCGAACTTCTCGCCGTTGCGGAGGGCGAACTCGAGGCACTCCTCGCGCACGACGCAGCCGCGGCACACCTCCTTGGCCTCGCGCGTGGACGCACCGCGCTCGGGGAAGAAGAGGTCGGGATCGACACCGAGGCAGTTCGCGTGGTCCTGCCAGTTGTCGTCGGGTGCCAGCGGCTTCGACTCGTCGTACATCGTGGGGACCCCCTGCACGGTCCGGGCGACACGGGTTCGGCTCGGCGGGACCCCCGTGTCGGTGGCACCGCTGTAATTACATTGGTGCAATCCTCGCATATCACATCACACACGCGCAAGGTCGCATTTCGCGAGCGCCGGAGGTGGGGGTTCGCACGTGCGCCGGGGGGCGTCACTCGACGCGGCGCTTCAGCCGGCGCGGCGACGACCGCGGGCCAGCTGGCGCTTGTGCTCGATGAAGTCCACGAGCACGTAGTCGCCCAGGTTCTCGGGTGTCGTGAAGAACGCCCGGCCTCGGTTGATCTTCGTCAGCTGCTCGATGAACGAGGTGAGCGCACCCGTCGCGTCGAGCATGAAGGTGTTGATGCGGATCTGCTCGCGGGTGCACCGCACCACCTCGCGCAGCGTCGCCTCCACGGTCTCGCGCACGGGCGGGTAGTGGAAGAACACGTCACCGTCGGGGGTCACGTGCGCCGTGGGCTCGCCGTCGGTGATCATGATGATCTGCTTGGTGCCGGTCTGGCGGGCGAGCAGCTGGCGAGCGAGCGCGAAGCCGTGCTGCATGTTGGTGCCGTACACGAAGTCCCAGGACACCTCGGGGAGCTGCTCGGCCGTCAGGATCCGCGCCGTCTCGCTGAAGCCCACCAGCCCGAGGTAGTCGCGCGGGAACTGCGACGAGATCAGGGAGTGGAGCGCCATCGCCACCTTCTTGGCCGGCAGGAAGTTGTCGCGCATCGGCATCGACAGCGAGAGGTCGAGCATGAGCACGGTGCTCGACCGGGTGAGGTGCTCGGTGCGCTCGATCTCGAAGTCGGCAGGGTCGAGGCGCACCGGGACACCCGGGCCGGCCCGACGGAGCGCGTTGCGGATCGTGCGCTGCAGGTCGAGCTGGAACGGGTCGCCGTACTCGTAGGCCTTGGTCTCGAAGGTGCGCTCGTGACCCTGGCCGAGCCGGTGCAGCTGGTGCTGGCCGACGGTGTCCTTGGCGAGCTTGCTGAACAGGTCGCGCAGCGCGTTCGACCCGATCGCGCGCAGCCCCTTGGGCGTCAGCTCGAGGCGGCCCTCGCGCTGCTCGACGAGTCCGGCCTCGGTGAGCATCTTGGTGAGCTCGGCGAGGCGCTCGAGCGAGCGCGCCGCGTCGTCGCCCAGCAGGTCGCGCACCCGGTCGAGGTCGGCCTCCGCGAGCGCGCCGGGGCTCGACGCGCTCCGCAGCAGGTGCTCGAGCTGGTCGAGGTCGCCCAGGTCCTGCATGGCCTGCATCGCCTCGGCGAACCCCATCGGGTCCTGGCCCTCGAAGTCGTACGACTGCTGCCACCCGGCCTGCGGCACCAGCTGGCGCAGGTGGCTGCCGAGCTGGTCGAGCTGCCAGCGCAGGTCCATGTCGCCGAGCAGCTGGTCGGACAGCTGCTGCAGCTGGGCGCGCTGCTCGGGCGTCATCGAGTTGAGCATCGCCTGCATCGCGGCCATGCGGCGGGCGAGCTGCTCGAGCAGCTCGTCGAGGTCCTTCGGGTTCTCCGGGAAGAAGTCGCCGAACTGCTCCATGAACTGGTCGAAGCCCGGGTCCTCACCGCGCTCGCGGCGCTCGAGCATCTCGTTGAGGCCGGCGAGCATGTCCTTCATGCGCTGGATGTCGTCGGGCGACATGCCCTGCATCGCCCCGGACATCTGGTCGACGACCTGCTGCATGAGCTGCTGGCGGAGCCGATCCATGAGCTGCTCGAAGCGGGCGGCCGCCTCGCCGGACTCGAAGTCGTAGGCCGACAGCTCGCGCACCTTGCCGGCCAGGTCGTTGGGGAGCAGGTCGAGGCGCATCTCACGATCGGCTGCCGCCTCGCGCGCCGTGGCCGACCGGCGCTCGTCGCCGCTCGCCTCGGCGTCGCGTCGGGCCTGGTCGACCGCGTGGCGCTCCTCGTCGACGATGTCGTCGAGCTCGCGTGCGATCTCGTCGTAGACGCCCCCCAGGTCGGAGCGGTCGAGCCGCGCCTGGCGCTCCTGGCGGAGCTTCTCGAGCAGCTCGCGCACGCCGGAGAGGCGCTCGCCGTTGCGGTCGCGCATGCCCTGCTGCATCATGCGGCGGAGCGCGGCGTTCACGTCGCCGTGGTACAGCAGCTCGTCGGTGAGCTCGTCGAACAGCACGTCGGCGTCGAGGTCGAAGCCGCGCTGGGTGCCGTCCCATCGCGAGTAGGTGAACCGGGCCGGCATGGGCGAACGGTACCCCACCTCGTGACGGCCTGATCGGTCGGGCGACGCGGTCCCATCCCGAGCCACCCGCGGCTCCGTAGTCTGTGCGTATGCGTGTCCCCCGCACGTTCGTGTTCGTCGATCTCTCCGGCTTCACCAACTACACCGCCGCGTTCGGCGACGACGCCGCCGGTCGACTGCTGGCCACGTTCCGCACGATCGTCCGCGAGGTCGCGTCCGAGCGCGGGGTCCGCGTGGCGAAGTGGCTCGGTGACGGCTTCATGGCCGTCGCCGTCGACCAGGCCGACGCGGTGGCGTTCACGATGGATCTCGAGGAGCGCTCCACCGACGTGTGCGCCCCGCTCACGGTGCGGGCCGGGATCGCCACCGGCCACGCGCTGCTGTTCGAGGGCGACGACTACATCGGATCGGCCGTGAACCTCGCCGCCCGCCTGTGCGACATGGCGGGTGACTACGAGGTGCTCATGCCCACGATGCACCTGGGGCAGCTGCC
>JALOLG010000322.1 GCA_025456105.1 Ilumatobacteraceae bacterium
CCGATGACTCATCCGGACCGCCCGCAGGACCGTACAGATGACGTGCGACGCGATCTCGCGACCGTCTCGGACTCGGCCCTGGTCGTGGCCATCGCGCGCTTCCACCAGGATGCGCTGGCCGAGGCCTACCGGCGCCATGCCGGTGCGGTATTCGGCCTCGCCCGGCGCCTGCTCCAGGACACCGCTCGCGCCGAGGAGATCGTGCAGGAGGTGTTCCTGCGGCTCTGGAACGAGCCCAACCGGTTCGACCCCGACCGCGGGACCCTGCGCAGCTTCCTGCTCGCCCACGCCCATGGCCGCTCGGTCGACCTGATCCGCTCCGACACGTCGCGACGGGCCCGTGAGGACCGGGAGGCGGCCGCTGCCGCCGATGCCGGCTACGACCTCGAGCGCGAGGTGTGGGACATCGCCCTGGCCGGTCACGTGCGCGAGGCGCTGCAGCGGCTGGCGCCCGGCGAGCGCGTCGCCATCGAGCTCGCCTACTTCGGCGGTCTCACGTACAAAGAGGTCGCCGACCAGCTCGGTGAGCCCGAGGGAACGATCAAGAGCAGGATCCGGTCGGGTCTGAAGCGCCTGCGCGCCGAGCTGGCCGATGCGGGCGTCGGGACGGGAGGGGACCGATGAGCGAGCAGACGTGGCGTGGTGGCCACGACGTGTACGAGCTCGACGAGCTGCTGGGGGCCTACGCCCTCGACGCCGTCGACGACGACGACCGTCGCCGGGTCGATGACTACCTGGCGGTCAACCCACGTGCTGCCGCCGAGGTGCAGGAGCACCGCGAGGTGGCCACGATGCTGGCCTTCACCGGCATGGACGCTCCCGCCGGCCTCTGGGACCGCATCGCGAGCGAGCTGGAGGACACGGCGCCCGAGCCGGGGCCCGAGCTCGCCAAGATCCTGCCCATCGAACGGGCCGCCGAGCGGCGACGTTCACGTGCCCGGACGATCCTCCCGTGGCTCGCTGCGACGGCCGCAGCAGCAGTGGTGGCCGTCACCGTCGTCTCGGTGTTCGACCGCGGCGAATCGCCCGGCGACCCGCTCACCGCTGCCGCCGAGGCGGCACGCACCGACCGCGACTCGCGCACCGCCGAGCTGCGGGCCGACGGCAGCGACGTCGTCGTGGAGGCCGTCATCGACAACGACGGCCACGGGTTCCTGTTCGGTGACGCCCTGCCCGAGCTCGGCGACGACCGGACCTACCAGCTGTGGGGCGTCGTGGGTGAGCAGGTCATCTCGATCGGCATCCTCGGCCCGCACCCCGAGCTCGAGACGTTCACCGTCCGCGACGACCTCGTCGCGCTGGCGGTCACCATCGAGCCGGCCGGCGGGGTGATCTCCGACGGCAACCCCGACGGCGCGTTCGTCGGCGAGCTGGCCTGACGGTGATCGCGCCTCGCCACTCCCGCGAGGTGGGTGATGCACTTCGCGACGGCGCGCCGCTCGTCGCGCTCGAGTCGACGATCTTCTCCCACCTCGGTCTGCCGTCGCCCGCGAACGCCGAGGCGCTCGAGCGCTGCACCGGCGTCATCCGCGACGCCGGTGCCGTGCCGGCGGTGACGGCCGTGCTCGACGGCATCGCCCGGGTCGGTCTCGAGGAGCACGAGCTCGAGCGGATCCTCGGGCCGGCCCGCAAGGCCGCCGAGCGCGACCTCGGGGTCGCCATCGCGCAGTCGTGGCCGGTGGGTGCCACCACCGTGTCCGCGTCGGTGGCCCTGGCGGCCGCGGCCGGCATCGAGGTGTTCGCCACCGGCGGGATCGGCGGGGTGCACCGGGGCGCCGAGCTCAGCGGCGACATCAGCGCCGACCTCGACGCGCTCGCCCACCACCCGGTGATCACGGTCTGCGCCGGCGCCAAGGCGTTCCTCGATCTGGCTCGCACGCTCGAGTACCTCGAGACCGTCGGCGTGCCCGTGCTCGGGTGGCGCCACGACTGGTTCCCCGCCTTCTACACGCGATCGTCCGGGCTGCCCGTCGCCCACCGCGTCGAAGGGCCCGACGAGGTGGCAGCCGCCTTCCGGCACCGGTCGCGGCCGTCGTCGGGCATCCTCGTCACCGCGCCGATCCCGGTGCACGACGAGCTCGACGCCGCCGAGCTCGACCAGGTGCTCGCCGACGCGCTCGCCGACTGCGAACGAGCCGGCATCGTCGGCCCCGCCGTCACGCCCTTCGTGCTCGGGCGCATCGCGGCGGCCACCGACGGCCGCAGCGTCCCCGCCAACCTGGCGCTCGCCGAGCACAACGCCGCCGTGGCAGCCGAGATCGCGGTCGCGCTCGCGGGCGGCTGACCGCTCAGAGGCGGGCGAGGCGCTGCTCGACCCGCTCGAGCCACGCCTGCCGCTGGTCCGGGGTCGAGCGGTCGACGCCGTAGAGCGCCACCCACGTGGTGCGGCAGAGCGGGTGGCACAGCACGCGCAGCGCCCTCGTGACCGTGCGCTTGCCGGCCTCGCCCTCCAGGGCGTTGACCCACTTCGGCGAGCCGTGGGTGGTGACGGCGACGATGCGCCGGACGTTGCGCAGGCCGGGCCGGAGACGGTCGGTGCCGGGCGGCAGGTCCCAGGCGATGCCGCACGCCCACACCCGGTCGATCCAGCCCTTCAGCATCGCCGGCTGCCCGCTCCACCAGGTGGGGTAGACGAGCACGAGCGTGTCGCACCAGCGGAGGTCGTCGGCATGCCGTTGCAGCGACGCGACGACACCGGGCTGCAGGTGGGTGCGCCGGTCGTGCTCGTCGAAGCACGGGTCGAAGCCCTCGGCGTACAGGTCGGTGAGCCGCACCTGCGCGCCGGCTCGGTCGAGTCCGGCGAGCACGCGGTCGCGGGCGGCGGCCACCAGCGAACCGGGGTCGGGGTGGCAGTGGACGACCAGGGCCTTCACGTGAGGCGCTCCAAGCGGACCTCGACCGACGTGAGGAACTCGGCGCGCTGGGCGTCGGTGGCGGTGTCGATCGCGTAGAACGGGATCCACGTGGTGCGCGTGGTGATGCCACAGGTGAGGCGCAGCGCACGGGTGAGGATGCGGCGGCCGTTGTCGTTGATCGCGGCCACGTACGGCCGCGGCGATCCGTAGGTGCTGATCCCGACGATCCGCTGCACGTGCGACAGGCGGCTGCGGATCTTGCCGCGATGATCGAACTCGAACGCCGTGCCCGGCACCATCACGCGCTCGAGCCACCCCTTCAGGATGGCCGGGAGCCCGCTCCACCAGGTCGGGTAGGCGAAGAGCAGCCAGTCGGCCG
>JALOLG010000323.1 GCA_025456105.1 Ilumatobacteraceae bacterium
GAGGTCCATGGCCGTTCCGAGGCTACCGGTCGACGTTGGGAGCGGTCCGACGGCGCCGATAGCCTTCCCCGGCCGCTATCGACCGTTATTGGAGAAGCCCGTGGCGAACATCAAGAGCCAGAAGAAGCGCAACCTCACCAACGCCAAGCGCGCCGCTCGGAACAAGGCCGTGCGCAGCGAGCTGAAGACGCGCGTCAAGACGGCTCAGGGCAGCATCGGCTCCGACGCCAACGCCGAAGACGTGCGCATCGCCGTGAAGCGGATCGACATGGCGGCGGCCAAGGGGATCATCCACCCGAATGCGGCGGCCCGCAAGAAGAGCCGGCTCATGAAGAAGGTCAACGCCGCGGGCTGACCCGTGCGGGAGTGAGCCGGGCCAGACGCGCCACGAGCACCTCCATCACCACGCGATCCTCGAGGTCGCTCGCGCCGCGCAGGTCGAGATCGGCCGCCGCGAGCAGCTGCACCGCACGCTGCACGCCTCCGGCGCCCAGCCGCCCGTAGGTGGTCAGCGCCTTCTTGGCCGGGAAGCCCGGCTTGATCCCCATCGCTGCCGCCGCGTCGGCCTCGCTCGTGGCTCCGACCCCGTCGAGCCGGGCCAGCTTGGCGTAGTGCCCGTGGAGGATCGCCATCACCTGCAGCGGGTGCCGCTCCCCCGCATCGACCATGCGCTGGAGCATCGACAGCGCACGCGCCGCGTCGCCGGTGTCGATCGCGTCGGTGAAGTCCCACGGCGGCACGCCACCCGCCTCACCGAGGAACGGCTCGATGTCGGCGGTGCCGAGGCGGTGCCCGGGCCCGTAGGTGGCGACGAGCGTCGAGAGGATCCCGTCGAGGCGCCCGACGTCGTCGCCGAGCCACGCTGCCGCCCGGGCGGCAGCAGCCGGCTCGAGCCGCAGGCCGTGCTCCTCGGCCTGCTCGGCCACCCACGCCGCGCGCTCCTTCGGACGTGCGGGTGGCGAGGTGCTCGTGGCGATGCCACCGGCCGCCTTGACCGCGTCGGTGAGCGCCTTGACGATCCGGCCGCCGCCACCCACGAGCAGCAGCCGGGTGCTGGGGAGCGGGTCGTCGAGGTACCGCAGCAGGGGCGCGAGCTCGTCGGCCGTGAACCGGCCGACGCCCCGAACCACCACCACGCGGTGGTCGGTGAGGAAGGGCGGGGTCTGGGCCGCGTCCACGGCGGCCCGCAGCTCGAACTCCTCGCCGTCGAAGTCGTCGACCATGAGGGTGCGGTCGCCGTCGCCGACCAGCTGGCGGACGCGGTCGTGCACCGCCGCCCGCAGGATCGACTCGTCGTCACCGGTCAGGAGCTCCACCGACATCGCGATCGGGATTCCTAGCAGCCGCCACCCGCGCCGCCACACCGACGACCGCCACCAGCGCGACCCACCCCACCGCACCCCAGCCCGGTGACGGCTCGGCGGCAGCACCCACGGACGCGACCGCGTCGACCCACCGGACACCGACGAGCAACGGCCACGTGACGATCGGGCCGACCGCCGGGACGGCGCCCGCCAGCAGCGTGGCCGGCAGCCCGACGAGCATCACCAGCCCGGCCACCGGCACCGCCAGCAGGTTCGCGGGCAGGCTCACCAGCGGCAGGCGCCCGAACACCAGCAGGCTCGGCAGCGCCACCCCCACCTGCGCCCCGAGCGTGACCGCCACCGGCGTCGCGGCCGGGCCGAGCAACCGCAGCCGGGGCACGAGCCACGGGCCCACCGCCGACACGCCCGCGGTGGCACCCACCGACAGCCAGAAGCCCACCGAGCGCACGAGGAGCGGATCGACCAGGAGCAGCAGCACCACCGCCAGCGCGAGCAGCCGGACCGGCGTGCGCTCGCGCCCGGCGACGAACGCAGTGGCCGAGAGCACCGCCATCACTCCAGCCCGCACCACCGACGGCTCGACACGGGTGATCACCACGAACCATGCGACCAGGCCGACGGTGGCGCACCACCGCCACACCGGACGCAGCCGCGTGAGCACCAGTGACGCCGCGGCGATGACGAACGCGATGTTCTGACCCGAGACCGCCGTGAGATGCGAGAGCCCGCTCGCACGGAAGCGCTCGATCATCTCGCGCGGCTGGTCGCGGTCGTCGCCGATCACCAGGCCGCGAAGGAGCGCCGCGTCGGGCTCGGGCAGGAACGAGGCACCTCGGGCGACCAGACCCCGGACCCGATCGGCCGACCGTGCGAGCGCGCTGCCCGGACGTACGTCGGCCACCCACTCGACGTCGAGGCGCCCGACGACGTGCTGGGACGCCACCCGCACGGCCCTCGCCGGCTCGAGCGCGTGGCGCTCGCCGGCGAGACGGACCCAGCTGCCCGCCGCCCAGCCCTCCACCCGCCGCACGAGTCCGTGCCGCCGGACCCACACCTCGAAGCGCTCGCCCTCCACCTCGAGCACGAGCCGGGCCGCGCTCCCCGACGGAACGGACTCGTCGACCACCATCGCCCAGCCGGTGTACGGGCCGAGTCGATCGGGCGCGAGCGCCGCACGCTCGTGCGCCGACCGATGCGCAGCGACCACGCCGAGCGCCACGACCACGACAGCGGCCAGGAGGCGTGCTCGACGGTCGATCGCCACCGTGACGACGCCGGCCACCACGAGCACGACGACGAGCGCGGGGCCGCTGACGACCGAGGCGAGCGCGACGGCGGCAGCGGCCACGGCCACCGCGAGGTCGCTCGGAGGCTGCCGGTCGCGCTCGCCGAGCGGTTCGTAGACTGCAGCCACCCTCATGTCAGCCGTCTCCCCCACCGTCGTCGACGGGCCGCGCTGGTACCGCTCGCGGATCCGCTCGCTGGGCCCGCTCGCCGCGCTCGTGCCCCCCGCCCTGCTCGGCGCGCTCGCCTGGTGGGTGCTGCGCAGCAGCGAGGGCCGCACCAGCGGGCTCTTCGGGCTCGTGGCGGGCGTGATCGCGGCCCCCGGGCTGCTGGTGGCCGGGGCGCCGTTCTCCGACGACGCCACCTACCGCATCGCCGTGCTCGCGAGCGCCGGCATGTGGCTGCTGCTGGGCCTGGTGGCCTCGCGGCGCGCCACGCGGTCGCCCGTGGCGACGTGGCGCGACTTCTGGCGCGAGTACTCGCTGGTGGCGCTCGGTGTGGCGCTCGGCGCGATCAGCGCGCTGATCGCGTCCACCGCCGTGCTCGGCGAGGCGCTGCTCTAGCACGGTCGGACGGGTCACACGGTCACCAGGTCGCGGAGCGCATCGAGCTTCGCCGGGCCGATTCCCGGTGCTCGACGATGGCGGCGGCCGTGGCCGGCCCGACGCCCGGCAGCGACTCCAGCTCGGCCACCGTGGCCCGGTTGAGGTCGACCGGGCCCGCCGGACCGGGCGGCGCCGCCGGATCGACACCCGGGACACCCGGCGCCGCCAGCACGACGGGATCGTCACCGGCGCGCGGGACGTACAGCCGCTGGCCGTCGACGAGCGGGGCCGCGAGGTTGACCGCGTCGAGCACCGCATCGGGCAGCGGACCACCGGCCGCCGTGACGGCGTCGACGACCCGGGCGCCGGCGGGGAGGCGGTGCACCCCGGGGGCAGCCACCGCGCCGGCGACGTGCA
>JALOLG010000023.1 GCA_025456105.1 Ilumatobacteraceae bacterium
GAGCTCGGGCGTGACGGCGGTGTCGAGCACGACGATGCCGTGATCGGCCGGCAACGTGGCGGCCGCACCCTCGGCGTCGGACACGAGCCGGAACTCGTACTCCCCCGGCTCGAGCGCGATCCCGCCCACCACGACGGCGTCGCCGTCGCGCGTCCAGTCACCCGCTTTGTGGGCCCGGATCACGGCCTGGGTCTGCGCGCCGAGGCGCGGGCCCAGCCGGGCCGGCGTGAGCACCAGCTCGCTGCGCCCGTAGGCCGCCACGTCGTCGGTGAGCACGACCTCTTTGACGTTGAGCTCGTCACGGATGATGTCGAGGTGCGGGCGCACCCGGTCGGCGCGATCGGTGGCGATCGTCGCGGTGGCGAGGGGCAGCCGCACCCGCAGCCCCTCGGACTTGCGCAACGACAGCAGCGTGGAGCACGCGTCGCGCACCTGGTGCATCCCGGCCACGAGCTCGGCATCGACGGGGAACCGGTCGGCGTCGGGCCAGTCGGTGAGGTGCACCGAGTCGGGCCAGTCGGGATCACCGGCGCCGAGCCCGGTCCACAGGTGGTCGGCGACGAGCGGCAGGAGCGGTGCCGCCACCTGGCAGAGCGTGACGAGCGCGGTGTGGAGCGCGTCGATCGCATCGGCGTCGCCCCGCCAGAACCGGTCGCGGCTGCGTCGGATGTACCAGTTGGTGAGCGTGTCGAGGAACGACGAGACGCTCGCGCAGGCCCCGAACAGGTCGTAGGCGTCGAGGGCGTCGCTCGCCTCGGCCACGAGGTCGTGCAGCTCGCCCATCAGGTAGCGGTCGAGCACGTCGGTCTGGTCGGTGCGGAACGTGCCCACCCGCCCGGCCGCGTTGGCGTAGAGCGTGAGGAAGTTCCAGGCGTTCCAGATCGGCAGCAGCACCTGGCGCACCGTCTCGCGCAGACCCGACTCGACGACGGCGAAGTCGCCGCCGCGCAGCAGGCTCGACGACAGCAGGTGCCAGCGCATCGCGTCGGCCCCGTACGTGTCGAACACCGCCACCGGGTCGGGGTAGTTGCGCAGCGACTTCGACATCTTCGCCCCGTCGTCGCCGAGGACGATGCCGTGGCTGACGCAGGTGGAGAAGGCCGGGCGGTCGAACAGCGCCGTGGCCAGCACGTGCAGGGTGTAGAACCAGCCGCGCGTCTGGCCGATGTACTCGACGATGAAGTCACCCGGGTGGTGGTGCTCGAACCAGTCGACGTTCTCGAACGGGTAGTGCACCTGGGCGAAGGGCATGGACCCGGACTCGAACCAGCAGTCGAGCACCTCGGGCACGCGCCGCATCATCGAGCGACCGGTCGGGTCGTCGGGGTTGGGGCGCACGAGCTCGTCGACGGCGGGTCGGTGGAGGTCGGTGACGCGCACGCCGAAGTCGCGCTCGAGCTCGGCGAGCGAGCCGTACACGTCGACGCGCGGGTGCGCCGGGTCGTCGCTCACCCAGACCGGGATGGGCGAGCCCCAGAAACGGTTGCGGCTGATCGACCAGTCGCGGGCGTTCGCGATCCACTTGCCGAAGCTGCCGTCCTTGACGTGCTCGGGGACCCAGGTGACCTCCTGGTTCAGCTCCACCATGCGATCGCGGATGGCCGTGACCTTCACGAACCACGACGAGATCGCCCGGTAGACGAGCGGCTTCGCGCACCGCCAGCAGTGCGGGTAGGGGTGGTCGTAGGTCTCGTGGCGCAGCACCCGGCCCGCGCCCTTGAGGTGGCGGATGACGGCCGGGTTCGCGTCGAAGACGTGCTCGCCCACCCAGTCGGTGACCTCGGCGGTGTAGCGACCGTGCTCGTCCATCGGGCAGATCGTCGGGATCCCGGCCGCGTTGCACGCCAGCTGGTCGTCCTCACCGAAGCCGGGCGCGAGGTGCACGACGCCCGTGCCGTCCTCGGTGGACACGAAGTCGGCCGCCAGCACCCGGAACGCGTGCTCGGTCGAGGCGAAGTACGGGAACATCGGCTCGTAGGAGCGCCCGGCGAGCTCACCGCCGGTGAGCGTCCCCACCCGCACCGCGCCGGCGAGCTCGTGCTCGTAGGCCGCGAGCCGGGCGTCGGCGATCACGTAGCGCTCACCGTCGAGCTCGACCACCGCGTACTCGACGTCGGGCCCCACCGCCAGAGCCAGGTTCGAGGGCAGCGTCCAGGGCGTGGTGGTCCAGGCGAGGATGCGCTCACCGGTCTCGAGCCGGAACCACACCGTGAGGGCGGGGTCCTGGCGGTCGCGGTAGACGTCGTCCATCCGCGTCTCGGTGTTGCTGAGCGGCGTCTCGCAGCGCCAGCAGTACGCCAGCACCCGGAACCCCTCGTAGATCAGGCCCTTGTCCCAGAGGGCCTTGAAGGCCCACATGACGCTCTCCATGTAGTCGAGGTCGAGCGTCTTGTAGTCGTTCGAGAAGTCGACCCAGCGGGCCTGCCGGGTGACGTAGCGCTCCCACTCAGCGGTGTAGCGCAGGACGCTGGTGCGGCACGCGTCGTTGAACTCGGCCACGCCGAACGCCGTGATCTCGGGGTGCCCGCTGATGCCGAGCTCGCGCTCGGCCTCCACCTCGGCGGGGAGCCCGTGGCAGTCCCAGCCGAAGCGCCGCTCGACCCGTCGACCCGTCATGGTGCGGTGGCGCGGGATCGCGTCCTTCACGAACCCGGTCAGCAGGTGGCCGTAGTGCGGGAGGCCGTTCGCGAACGGCGGGCCGTCGTAGAACACGAACTCGTTGTCGCCGCTGGTGCCCGCCGGGCGCGCCGCGACGGAGCGCTCGAAGGTGCGCTCGGCCTCCCAGCGCGCCAGCACCTCGGTCTCGATCGACGGGAAGTGGGGCTGTGCCGGGACGTCGGGGTATCGCTGCGTCATCGCTCTCCGGTGGCGTCGGGGGACGTCAGAGCGTATCGGCGACCGGGAGCCGCAGCGGCTCCTCGGCCATCACGTGCAGCGACTCGTCGAAGCCGTCGTCACCGTGCGAGTCGTCGTGCGAGCTGCCGTGCGAGTCGTCGGCACCGGCAGCGGCCGGCTGGTCGCCACGCACCGGGAGGTCACCGGGCCGCTCGAGCGCCACGGTGGGGTCGAGCTCGACGTCCCCGGCGATCTCCGCAGCGACCTCGGTGTCGGTCGTCGGATCGCTCGTCGGGCCGGTGGTGACGTCGGCCGCCGCATCGACGGGGACGTCGACCCGGCCGAGCCCGGCCGGCACCCGGTCGGCCATCTCGAGCATCGCCGCCGACGCGGCGCGCAGCCGATCGCGCTGGGCGGCGATGAACGACTCGATCCGGCCGATCTCGGCGGCGAGCTCGTCGCGGCGCGCCGCCAGCGCCGCGACCTCCTCGTCGGCGCGGCGGCGCTCCTCGTCGGCGGAGCGGCGCGCCTCGGCGCGGGCGTCCTCGACGAGCGTGGCCGACATCTCGCGCGTGCTGTCGATGGTGCTGGCCGCCTCGTCGCGGGCGGCGGCCAGGATCCGCTCGGCCTCGGCGTGGGCGTCGGCGATCGTGGCGTCCGCGGTGCGCTGGGCCAGGATCAGCGCGCGGCTGATCTCCTCGGACTGGTCAGGGGTCTCCTCGGCCTTGGCCGTGAGCTCCTGCAGCCGCGCCACCGCGGCCCGGGCCCGGGCCTCCATGGCCGTCGACTGGTTCTGCGCCGCCTCGAGCGACTCGGCGACCGACCCCAGGAAGGTCGACACCTCACCGGGATCCCAGCCCTTGCGAACCGTCTTGAACGTGGCCGTTCGCACCTGCTGCGGGCTCATCTCCACGGGCGCCTCCTCGTGCTCGTCGCGGTCAGTCGTCGTACTCGTCGTGCCGCGACTGCCGCGGCGGTGCGGGGCGGAGCAGGTACACGCCGGTGGCCACCTTCTCCATCGAGCCGTCGAGCGCGTAGCAGATGCCGCTCGCGAAGTCGATGAGGCGCCGCGCCACCTCGCGCTCGGTGCCCTCGAGGTTCATGATGACCGGCTGGCCCTCCTTGAACTTGTCGGCCACCTCCTGCGCCTGGTCGAAGCGCACCGGGCGCACGGTGTGCGGCTCGCCCATCGCCGGCACGGGCGCGACCGATCGCAACCCGCTCCGGCTCGGCCGAGGCTGCACGCCCGAGTCGTCGGCGCTCACCGGTCGACGGGCCGGCGACGGGTCGAAGTCGCGCGACGGGAACGAGGGTCGAGTCGGCACGGTGCGCACCACCCCTTCGCTCTCGGGTTCGCCGTATCCCGATCGGGACGCGGCGCGGGGGTCCGGGTCGCCGGGCGCGCGACGGGGACGCTGGGACGGCTCGGGCTCCTCGTAGTCGTCGTACTCGTCGTACGCGTCGTCGGGACCGAGGCCCAGATAGTCCATCGTCCGCTTCCAGAGTGACATTCGGAACCTCCTGGGGGTGCGAGGCTAGTGCACGGCCCGGTCAGGCCGGTGGACGCGCGCCGAACAGCGCCGACCCCACGCGCACGCGGGTCGATCCCTCCTGCACGGCCACCTCGAGGTCGTCGCTCATCCCCATCGAGCACACGGCCAGCCCGAACCGGTCGACGAGCTCGCGCACGATCCGGAACCCCGGCCGCGCCGCCTCGGGACCGCCCGTGGTGGGCCCGACGGTCATCAGCCCGTCCACCACGAGACCGGCCTCGCTCGCGCGCGCCACGAGCGCACCCACGTCACCCGGGTCGCAGCCGCCCTTGTCGGGCTCGCCCGTCGCGTTCACCTGCACCAGCACGTGCATCCCGGGGCACCGCCTGGACAGCTCGTCGACGAGCCCGGCGCGATCGACGGTCTCGACGCAGTCGACCCGCCCGGCGAGCTGGCGGACCTTGTTGGTCTGGAGGCGGCCGATCATGTGGACGCGGACCGCACGGTCGTGGAGCAGGTCGCCCACCTCGGCGTGCTTGGCCACGAGCTCTTGCACGTAGTTCTCGCCGACGCGGTCGAGCCCGGCGGCCACGGCAGCGCGGATCGCGTCGGCGCCGAACCCCTTGGTGACCGCGACGATCTCGATCCCGCCACCGCCCGCGCGGTCGAGCCGGGCGCGGAGGTCGGACAGGCGGGCCGCGACGTCGGCGGGGTCGACCGTCACGACGCCTCCCGCCACACGGCGACCACGTGGCGCTCGCGCTCGGCGCGGATCCGGTGGGAGTACCAGCGATCGTCGCAGCCCGTGCAGCCACCGAGCCGCTCCGCGACGGCGACGCCCCGGGCGGCGAGCGATGCGGTCACGGCCGCCGGGACGTCGAGGGCGGCGGTCCCCCATCGCGTGGTGCCGCGGACCGCTGCCGACCCGACGGCGTCGGCGACCAGTGCGAGGTCGGCGGCCCCGAACTCGTAGCAGCACGGATGGATGCACGGGCCCAGCAGCGCCCGGCGCCTCGGGGCGGCTCCGACGGCGTCGAGTGCGTCGGCCGCGGCGTCGATCACCCCGCCGGCGAGCCCGCGCCACCCGGCGTGCACCGTGGCGATCCATCCGTCGTCGGAGGCGATCACCACCGGTGCGCAGTCACCCACCCACACGCCGAGCACCGCGTCGGCGCAGCGCGTGATCGCCACGTCGCCGGTGGCGCCGTCGTGGGCACCGGGTGCCCCCACGTGGAGCACGTCGGTGGCGTGCACCTCGTCGAGCATCGTCCACGGCAGGTCGACCAGACGGCGACGACGCTGCTCGAGGCCCGACCGGTCGCCGTCGAGGTGGAAGTCGCCGTCGGCGCGGGTGGACGCGACGACGCGGATCGAACCTGCGGGTGTCGACCAGGCGGCGCGCAGCGTCACGCCCGAGGGGCCTACTTCAGGAACGACGGGACGTCGAAGTCGTCGTCGTCGTCGCCCGGCTCGTCGTCGGGCTCGGAGAACAGCTCGGTGATGCGTGTCGGCGCCGTCGCCGGCGCGGCGGCCGGCTCGGCGGGCGCCCCGTCGATCCGGTCGAACCCGGCGGCGATGACGGTGACCCGGACCTCGTCGCCGATCTCGTCGTCGATGACCGTGCCGAAGATGATGTTGGCATCGGGGTGGGCCACGCCGTGGATGATCTCGGCCGCGGCGTTCATCTCGAACAGGCCCATGCTCGACGGGCCGGTGATGTTGAGCAGCACGCCCCGCGCCCCGTCGATGGCCGACTCGAGCAGCGGACTCGAGATCGCGGCCCGCGCTGCCGACACCGCCCGGTCGTCGCCACTCGCCTGGCCGATGCCCATCAGGGCGCTGCCGGCGCTCGACAGGATCATCTTCACGTCGGCGAAGTCGGTGTTGATCAGGCCGGGGGTGGTGATCAGGTTGGTGATGCCCGACACGCCCTGCAGCAGCACCTCGTCGGCCATCTTGAACGCGTTGAGGACGCTCGTCTTGTCGTTGGCGACGGTGAGCAGGCGGTCGTTGGGGATGACGATCAGGGTGTCGACCTTCTCCTTCAGGCGCTGCACCCCGCTGTCGGCCTGCACCGCACGGCGGCGGCCCTCGAACGAGAACGGCCGCGTGACGACGCCGATGGCGAGCGCCCCGGCGGTGCGGGCGATCTCGGCGATCACCGGGGCGGCACCCGTGCCGGTGCCACCTCCCTCGCCGGCGGTGATGAACACCATGTCGGCGCCCTTCACCATCTCCTCGATCTCGTCGTGATGGGCCTCGGCGGCTGCCCGACCCACCTCGGGGTCGCTGCCCGCACCGAGCCCGCGGGTCTGATCGCGCCCGATGTCGAGCTTGACGTCGGCGTCGCTCATGAGCAGCGCCTGGGCGTCGGTGTTGACCGCGATGAACTCGACGCCCTTCAACCCGGCGTCGATCATCCGGTTGACGGCGTTCACCCCACCACCGCCGACACCGATCACCTTGATGACGGCGAGATAGTTCTGCGGGGCGCCTGACATCAGCGTGACCTCCGGACGGGTGGAACGGGAACTTCAAATGTGCTGTTCAGCGGCCTCATCCTCGCACGTCGCCACCGATCGAACGGGGGATGGTAGCGGTGACGCTCAACGGATCGTGACCTCCGAGGTCGACACGTCGATGACCGTCGCACCGCGCTCGGTGGCGATCGGCAGCGCCGTCTCGAGCCGCACGAGCTTCGCGAGCAGGTCGGTCGCCGCGCCGAAGCGCACCTCGACACCGTCGTCGAGCTGCATGGTGAGCGACGTGCCGTCGGCGGTGACCTCGATCGACACGACGCGCCCGCGCACCGAGCCGGTGAGCGCCTGCACCAGCTCGGCGGCCGCGGCGTAGGGCGGCGGCGCGAACGCACCCGCCGGGAGGTCGCCGTGGTCCGGACCGGTGAGCACCACGTAGGCGATCGGCTGGCCCTCGATGACGTCCAGCACGCGGCCGTCGCGGTCGATCACGCGGAAGCGCCCGTCGGGACCCTGGAACGTCGCCAGCGGGCGCCGCTCGCGGATCTCGATGGTGGCGCTGTGGGGCAGCCGCGTGGTGACGCGGGCGCTCTCGACCCACGGGATCGCCTCGAGATCCTCCTGCACGGCGCGACGATCGACGAGGAGCACCGGGGTGCCGACGAGGTCGTCGATCACCGCCTGCAGCCGGGCCCGGTCGGTGTAGGCGACCCCGGTCACCTCCACGTCGTCGGCCTCGACGTCGAACAGCGGCGACCCGACGACCGCCAGCGCACCGACCACCACGGCGAGCACCGCGGCGGCGACGAGCACCCACACGAGGCGGCGCCGGCCCGCCGAGCGCCGCACCTCGATCCGCCGCTCGCGGATCCGCGGCTCGATCCGCCGGCCGACGGCACCGGGCGGGTTCGGGACGACGGCGTCACCGGTCTCGTCGTCGGTGATGACCACGACCGAGCCGCCCGACGCCTCACCGGTCGAGGTGTCGACCGGCGCGAGCTCGACCGCCTCGCCCGCCTCGTCGAGGTACACGGCGTCGGGGACGCCGTCGTCCTCGATGCGCACGACGCTGGGTGCCGTCAGCGCGGCCGGGAGCTCGGCGTCGGGGTCGACGTCGGGATCCGCGTCCGCCTCGGGCTCGTCGGCCTCCACGGCGAAGGCCCTGAGGAGCTCGTCGAGCGCGGCCGGATCGGGCTCGGTGGAGCGCATCGACGGCGGCTCCATCAGCCCGCCTCCTGGTCGCCGAACCCCACGAGGCGCACCTCGGTGCGCAGGCGCACACCGGTCGCGGCCTCGACCCGCTCGCGCACCTCCCGGATGACGGCGAGCACGTCGTCGGCGCGGCCGCCCTCGTCGGCCTGCACGAAGTTGGCGTGCTTCTCCGACACGCGGGCCGTGCCGATGCGCATCCCGCGCAGACCCAGCCGGTCGATCAGCTCGGCCGCCGCCAGCTCCCCCGGGATCGGGTTGACGAACACGCTCCCGCAGTTCTGCCCGCCGGGCTGGTGCTCGCGGCGCCAGCGCACGACCTCGGCGAGCTGGGCCTCCGACGCCGACCGGTCGCCCGGCGCGAGCCGGAGTCGAGCCGCGACCACCACCTGGTGGTCGCGCAGCGCCGAGCCGCGGAAGCGCAGCCCGAGCCGATCGACGGGCAGGCGACGAACCGCCGGCTCGGGATCGTGGAGGTCGACGACGTCGACGTCGACCAGCGATGCGGCCATGTCCGACCCGTGACCGCCGGCGTTCATGCGCACCGCGCCCCCGACCGAGCCGGGCACGCCCACCGCCCACTCGAAGCCGGTCAGCCCGGCCGCCACGGTGCGACGCGCCACGACGGGCAGGAACGCCCCTCCCCCGGCCTCGACGAGGCCGTCGGCCGTCACCCGGACGTCGCTGTCGAGCTCGGTGATCGTCACGACGATGCCGACGAAGCCGCCGTCGGCGACCAGCAGGTTCGAGCCGCGCCCGACCACGAGCACCGGCAGGCCGGACCGCCGGGCGGCATCGGCGACGCGGACCAGGTCGGCCACCGACCGGGCCGACGCGAGCAGCGACGCGTGCCCACCCACCCGGTACGTCGTGAGCGGGGCCAGCGGCACGTCGCGCGCGACGAGCGCACCGAGCAGCTCGGACGCCAGCTCGACGCGGGGGTCGGCGACGGTCATCGTCACCCCCGGGCTCCCGATCGGATCGCGAGGATCTCGTCGGGCAGCGCAGCGACGTCGCCGCAGCCCATCGAGATGCACACGTCGCCCGCGCGCACCTCGCGGGCGAGGTAGGTGGCGAGCTCGTCGCGGCGCGGCAGCCACACGACGCGCGACGCCGGGTGCGCGTCGAGGATCGCGTCGACGATCAGCTTGCCGCTGACGCCCGGGATGGGCACCGTGCCCGAGGCGTAGATGTCGGTGATCACCACCAGGTCGGCGTCGACGAACGCCGAGGCGTAGTCGCGCCACATGTCGGCGATGCGGTGGTAGCGGTTGGGCTGGAAGACCGCGATCACGCGCCGCCAGTCGTCGCCGCTGCCGCGCGCCGCAGCCAGCACGGCGGCGATCTCACCGGGCAGGTGAGCGTAGTCGTCGACGAACGTCGCACCGTCGTCGATGCCTCGGATGTCGAAGCGCCGGCCGACGCCACCGAATCGCGCCAGCGCCGTGGCGGCCACCTGGGGATCCACCCCGAGCTCGACGGCGAGGGCGAACACGCCGGTGGCGTTCGACACGTTGTGCAGGCCCCGCAGCGGGAGCTCGACGACGGCGAGCCGCTCGCTCCCTCGCTCGACGGCGAACGTGAAGGCGCCACCGCCGGGGCGGACGTCGACCGCCCGGTAGTCGACGTCGGGACCCAGCCCGTAGGTGACGGCTTCGTCGTCGGCGGCCAGGCGACGCGCGACCGGATCGTCGCCGCACACCACCCGCGGCCCCTCGGCCTGGGCGAGGAAGCGCCCGAACGACTCGGTCAGCGCCTCGAACGTGCCGTAGTGGTCGAGGTGGTCGACCTCGACGTTCGTGAGGAGGACGCCGTGGA
>JALOLG010000324.1 GCA_025456105.1 Ilumatobacteraceae bacterium
CCTCGACCCCCGGGTCGACGGCTACGTCTCGATGGCCGCCGGTGGCCCCGGCGAGGGCGCCGAGTTCCCCGACCTGCCCAGCTTCTTCCTCGCCGGCGCCACCGATGCCGTCGTCACGCCGACCGAGCGCACGCGCCCGGCGTTCGAGGCTGCTCCCACCCCCACGCGCTACTGGGAGATCGAAGCGACGGGCCACAACGGCTTCGACGACTTCTGCACGCTCGGCGGCGGCACCGGCATCATCGGCCTCGCCGAAGCCTCGGGACTCGGCGCCCTCCTCGACGCCCAGCCGCAGCTCCGTGCGCTCGGGGAGGACGGCTGCGTGCCGCCGGCGGCGCCGGTCGAGCAGGCGTTCCCCATCATCCGCCACGGCGTGACATCGTGGTTCCGATGGCTGTTCGGCGAGGACGAGGAGCCGGTGGGCATCGGGCCCGAGGTCGACGGCGCGTACGAGCTGGGCGTCGTGGTCGAGGAGCGGTGACGCTCCGGGTGGCACATCGCTCCATCGCGCTCCTGGGCGCGGCGGCGCTGCTGGCGATCGGCGCGGCCTGCGCGCCCGACGACGAGGCCACCACCGGGCCGGACACGTGCCGGTCGCTCGTCGAGCGGGCCGCGAGCACGGCCGACATCGCCGACACGGTCAAGCTCCTCGAGGACGCGATGCTCGAGTGCGGCACGATCGGTCGCCTCGACCGGGAGCTCGAGCGATTCCCGTCGATCGTCGCGGCCGAGACCATCGACTTCGTCTCGCGGCGCTGCACCGTCTCGAACGACGTCACGATCGCGTCGTCCGACATCTGCGCCGAGACCGCCGAGGCACCCGACAGCCCGACGGCCGCGTCCACCACGACGATCCCCGCCTATGTCGGGCGCACGCTCGACGGCCGCGACATCACGATCCGCCCGGGCCCCGACACCCCGTTCGTGGGCGACACGCCCCAGCCGGTCATCCAGATCGTCGACGTGGCCGCGGAGGACGGGTGCGAGGCGGTCGAGGAGCTGCGCGACTGGTGGACCGCGCAGTCCGAGGGCAGTGGCGGCGATGCCGCATCGGTGTACGCCCAGCACGCGAACAACGTGCTCGACTTCCTCGGCTGCTGACCCGGAGTACGGTCGGCACCAGGAGGTGCGCCCATGTCCGATGTCGTCGTCGCCCTGCTCGCCGTCGCTGCGGGAGCGGTCTTCTGCTTCCGCGGCTACCTGGCGATGCGGATCGTGATCCCGATCTGGGGTGGGTTCACCGGCTTCATGCTGGGCGCCGGGATCGTGGCCACCGGCGACGACGGGTTCTTGCGCACCGGCCTCGCCTGGATCGTGGGCATCGCCGTGGGCCTCGTGTTCGGTGCGCTCGCCTACCTCTACTACGAGGTCTCGGTGGTGATCGGCATGGCGGCGATCGGCTTCGCGATCGGCGCCAGCCTGATGGTGACGCTCGGTGTGTCGTGGAACTGGGTGATCGTGCTCGTCGGCGTGCTCACCGGCGCCCTCCTCGCCGCATTCGCGCTGCTGGGCGACCTCCCCATGTTCCTCCTCGTCGTGCTCAGCGCGATGGCCGGGGCGAGTGCGATCGTGTTCGGGCTCATGCTGCTGTTCGGTGTGCTCGAGAACGACACCATCGCGACCGACTCGGTCACCGAGACGGTCGACGACGACTGGTGGTGGTACGTGACCTACCTGGGTCTCGTCGTCGTCGGGATCTTCGCCCAGGTGTCGGCCACCGACCGGCTCCGCGGGTCGGTGCGCGAGGCGTGGTCGTCGGGACCGTCAGGCCGCGGGTAGCTCGAACGCCACCCGGCCGCCGGGCGCCTGCTCGATCCAGATCCGACCGCCGTGGGCCTCCACGAGGCCGCGAGCGATGGCGAGCCCGAGCCCGGCACCGCCGGTCGAGCGGCTGCGGCTCGGCTCGGCCCGCGCGAACCGCTCGAACGCCCGCGTGGCGAACTCCGGCGTGAAGCCCGGCCCGGCATCGGTCACCCGCACCGTCGCCATCGCGCCGTTGGACACCGCGACACGGACCTCGGAGCCGTCGGGCGTGTGACGGAGCGCGTTGTCGACCAGGTTGCGCACCACGCGCCCGATCGCCGCCGCGCTCCCGAACACGGTGACCCGCTCGGGCGCGTCGACGACGAGCTCGATGCCACGGCCCGCCGCGGCGGGCACCATCGACTCGACCGCCTCGGTGACCAGCTCGGCGAGATCGAGCGGCTCGCTGGTCACCTCGAGCCGGCCCGCCTCGATCGACGACAGCAGGAACAGGTCGTCGACCAGCGCGCCGAGCACCTCCACCTGGCGCTGCATGGAGCGGAGGTACCGATCGGGATCGGGGGCGACACCATCGACCAGGGCCTCCAGGCCGGCGCGCAGCGCCGCCAGCGGGGTCCGCAGGTCGTGACCCACGCTCGACAGCATCATGCGGCGCTCCGTCTCGAAGCCGACGCGCTCGCGCTCGAGCGCGTCGAGCCGGGCCGTGAGCTCGTCGAACGCCCGGGCGACCCGACCCAGCTCGTCGGCGCGCTCGACATCGGTGCGCACCGCACGATCGCCGGCCTCCACTCGCCGCACCGTGGCCTCCACCCGACTCGCGTCGCGCCCGATCGCACCGGACGCCACGACGGCGAGCACCCCGGCGAACACGGCGGTGAACCCGAGGACGCCCACCACCACCAGCGCCTCGTCGCTGTCGAGCACCATCAGGCGAGCGAGCGCCAGGGCCGCGACGGCAGCCATCACCATCGAAGCGAGCGTGATCCACAGCACGAGGCTGCGCAGATGACGGGTGCGGCGGGTGACCTCGCGCAGCGCCATGCCGGCCCCCACCGATGCGGCGAGCAGCAGCACGACGAGGGCGACGGCCTCCAGCGGACGGTCGCGGATCGCGTCGACCCACGAGTCCATGGCGAGCACGGCGGCCGTGGTCACGGCTCGAACCGGTACCCGACGCCCCACGCGGTGGCGATCCACCGCGGGTGCTCGGGATCGCGCTCGATCTTCTGGCGGATCCGGCCCACGTGCACGGTGACGGTGGCCTGGTCCTGGTACTCGGGCGCCGAGTCCCACACGCGGGCGAGCAGCTCGCGTCGCGACAGCACCTGGCGAGGTGAGCGGGCCAGCAGGTGGAGCAGGTCGAACTCCTTGGGTGTGAACGGCACGACGACACCGTCGACCTCGACCTCGCGCGACGCCGGGTCGATCCGCAACCCGTCGAACACGAGCGGCGGGTCGGGCT
>JALOLG010000325.1 GCA_025456105.1 Ilumatobacteraceae bacterium
CCTGCACCGACGCCTGCGGCCGAGGCGTCGGCGGCGGCACCGGAGGCGCCGGCCACCGCTGCGCCGGCCACCGCTGCGCAGGCCCCGAGCGTCGAGCCCGACGACGAGCCGCCCGCGGAGTGGGAGCTCGTCGTCGGCGACGACGCCGACACCGCGACGCCCGCCGCGGCCGAGGGCACCACCGAGGGCGCCGCCCCCGAGGCCCCGACGGCACGCAACGGCGACGGCGACCGGGAGCGGCGGACCACCTCGCAGCAGGGCGGCCAGCCCGGCCAGCAGCAGACGGGTCAGCAGCAGACCGGCCAGCAGCAGGGCGGCCAGGCCCGCCAGGGCGACGACGAGGGCGATGGCCGCTCGCGTCGCCGCCGGCGCCGCCGCAAGGGCGGGCGCGGTGACGTCGGCCCGCAGGGCGAGGACGTCGAGATCGTCGAGCAGCGTGCCGACGAGCCCACCTCCAACGAGCCCGTCGAGGTGTCGGGCTACCTCGACCTGCGCGACGAGGGCTACGGCTTCCTCCGGGTGAAGGGCTACCTCCCCAGCCGCGACGACGCCTACGTCCCGGTCAAGCTCACCCGTCAGCACGGCCTGCGCAAGGGCGACCACGTGACGGGCCTCGTGCGGCCGGCCGGTCGCAACGAGAAGAACCCGGCGCTGCTCGACATCCACACCGTCAACGGCGGCGACCCCGAGGCCGCTCGCCGTCGTCCCCGGTTCGAGGACCTCACGGCGCTGTTCCCCGACACGAACCTGCGCCTCGAGAACCCCAACGACCCGTCCGACATGACGGCGCGCATCATCGACCTGGTCGCCCCGATCGGCAAGGGTCAGCGCGGCATCATCGTGTCGCCGCCCAAGGCCGGCAAGACCACGGTGATGAAGACGATCGCGACCGCGATCGAGCGCAACAACCCCGAGGTGAAGCTCATCGTGCTGCTCATCGACGAGCGGCCCGAGGAGGTCACCGACATGCGTCGCACGGTGCGGGGCGAGGTGGTGGCGAGCACGTTCGACCGCCCGAGCGACGAGCACACCGCCGTCGCCGAGCTCACCATCGAGCGCGCCAAGCGCATGGTGGAGGCCGGACAGGACGTCGTGATCATCCTCGACGGCATCACCCGCCTCAGCCGGGCCTACAACCTGGCCGCCCCGGCGTCGGGCCGCATCCTGTCGGGCGGCATCGACGCAGGTGCGCTGTACCCGCCGAAGAAGTTCTTCGGTGCGGCCCGCAACGTCGAGGAGGGCGGCTCGCTCACCATCCTCGCCACCGCCCTCGTCGAGACCAACAGCCGCATGGACGATGCGATCTTCGAGGAGTTCAAGGGCACCGGCAACATGGAGCTGCGCCTCGACCGGCGCCTCGCCGAGCGTCGCATCTACCCGGCCATCGACGTCGACGCGTCGAGCACCCGCCACGAGGAGCTGCTCTTCGACCGGCGCCAGCTGCAGCAGGTCTGGAAGCTGCGGCGCGTGCTCTCGGGGCTCGCCGCCGACGGCAACGCCGCCCCCGGTCTCGAGCTGCTCATCGACCGCCTCAAGACGTTCCGCACCAACGACGAGTTCCTCAACGAGATCGCCCGCCAGCCGTCGATGTGACGGCGGCGGGGGATCCGCCCACGGCCGCTAGGCTGCACCGTCCGATCTCCCGAGGTGAGCACCATGAAGACCGACATCCATCCCGACTACCACGTGGTCACCGTCCACTGCTCGTGCGGCAACACGTTCACCACCCGGTCCACCGGGAAGGCCGACCTGTCGATCGAGCTCTGCAACGAGTGCCACCCGTTCTTCACCGGCAAGCAGAAGCTGGTCGACTCCGGGGGCCGCGTCGAGCGCTTCAACAAGCGCTACGGCTCGCGCACCAAGAAGAGCTGAGCGGCGCGGCGTCTCGCCGCGACCCCACACACACGACAGCCGCCCCACGGGGCGGCTGTCGTCATGTTGCGGTCAAGATCCGGTGACGACCCTCCAGACGTCAGCAGGCTGCGCCGATGCGGACGTGAGGAGGTGGGGTGGCCGCGATCGGCGACGTCGTGCATCTGCTGCGGCGCACCGAGTTCGTCGCGCGCCCCGAGCGGGTCGCCGCGCTCGAGCCGCTGACCTACGAGCAGGCCGTCGACGACGTGCTCGACGTGCCCACCGAGGTGGTGCCGATCCCGCCCGAGCTGGCGGTCCACGACGGCGACAACAGCTACGCCCAGTACCAGGGGGCCGTCCACTGGTGGTTCGAGCGGATGGTGCGCACCTCGCCGCGACCGGTGCAGGAGAAGATGGCCCTGTTCTGGCACGGCCACTTCTGCACGTCGTACGAGAAGGTGTTCGACATGGGCGCGCTCATGGCCCAGAACCAGCTGTTCCGCACCGAGGCCCTCGGCAACGTCCGGCGGCTCGCCCAGGCGATGGCCATCCAGCCGGCGATGCTCCGGTACCTCGACAACGACCAGAACACCAAGCGGTCGCCGAACCAGAACTTCGCCCGCGAGCTGCTCGAGCTGTTCCTGCTGGGCGTCGGCAACTACACCGAGGCCGACGTCGAGGCCGCGACCGCGGCGTGGACCGGCCACCAGCTCGACCCGTCGACCGGCCAGTACCTGTTCCGCGCCGACCGGCACGACACCGGCACCAAGACGTTCCTCGGGCGGACGGGCGCGTGGGACGGCCCCGACATCATCGACATCGTCCTCGGCCCCGACGCCGTCGTCGCGGTCGGACCGAACGCCGGCCTGCCTACCCGCGTGGTCGCCGCGCGGTTCCTGTCGGCCAAGCTCTGGCGCCACCTCGCCAGCGAGCACCCCTCGCCGGCGACCGTGCACCAGCTCGGCGACGTCCTGGTGGCCCACGACTTCGAGATCCGGCCGTGGCTCCGGGCGCTGCTGACCCACCCGGACTTCCGGACCGACGCAGTGCGCACCGGCCTGGTGCGGACCCCGACCGAGCTGATCGCGCACCTGCTCTACCACTCGGGGGTCCTGGCCGCCGACGCCCACCCGGAGTGGTACGCCGAGGGCATGGGTCAGGAGCTGTTCCGCCCGCCCAACGTGAGCGGCTGGCGGGTGAACGGCTACTGGATCAACACCGCCGCGCTGGCCGCGCGAGCGTCGTTCGCCGACCGGATCCGCTGGATCCTGCTCGGCACCCGCAGCGCGGGCGGCCCCCTCACCCTGCGGTCGGGGAGCTGGACCTACGCCGCGCTCGACGCGCTGACCGGTGCTGAGCTCGTCGACC
>JALOLG010000326.1 GCA_025456105.1 Ilumatobacteraceae bacterium
CCCGCACGTACACGCGGTGCCGCAACGTCGCCACGACGGCGACCGTACCGGCCCGTCGCCACCCGCAGCGCAGCTTTCGTGATTCGGGGGTGTCGTAGCGACACCCCCGAATCACGAAAGCGCGGGCCGTAGCATCGGAGCATGAGCGACGACGCCGAGCCGGCGGGTACCCCCGACCCCTTCGCCGGGCTGCCGATGTTCGGCGACCTCGCCAAGGCGCTGTCGGGGCAGGGGCCGCTCAACTGGGACGCGGCCCGCCAGTTCGCCCAGCTCGCGGCCACCGGCGGCCAGCACGAGCCCAACGTCGACCCGGCGCTGCGGCTCCAGTACGGCGAGCTCGGGCGCATCGCAGCCCTCCACGTCGCCGACGTCACCGGCTACGACGGCGCGTTCCCCGAGATCACCACCGTCACGCGCGGCCAGTGGGCCCAGAGCACGCTCGAGGCCTACCGCCCGCTCTTCACCGAGCTCGCCACCTCGCTCGGCGGACCGACGGGCGACCCTGCCCCCGAGGCCACCGATCCGCTGACGCAGATGATGGCCGGGCTCAACCGCATGATGGCGCCGGCGATGCTGGGCATGGCGGTCGGCTCGATGGTGGGTCAGCTCGCCCAGCGCGCCTTCGGCGAGCACGATCTGCCGATCCCACGCGATCGGCACGGCGTGGCGATCGTGGCCCGCAACGTCGACCAGGTCGCGTCCGCCTCGGGCCTGCCACTCGACCAGCTCCGGCTCTGGGTGCTCGCCCACGAGCTGGCCGGGCACGTGGCCTTCGCCGGTCCCCACCTGCGCGACCCGCTGGCCTCCCTGGTCCGCCGCCACGTGGGCGCCTTCTCGCCCGACCCCCAGGCGGTCATGGACAAGCTCGCCGGCCTCGACGTCACCGCCGACGACCCGATGGCCGCGCTCTCGCAGGCGTTCGGCGACCCCGAGGTGCTGCTCGGTGCCGTCCGCTCCCCCGAGCAGCTGGCGCTCGAGCCGCAGCTCGACGCGGCCGTGGCGACGGTGGTGGGCTACACCGACTGGGTGGTCGATGCCGTCGCGGTCCGCATCATCGGCGGCGACGCGCTCCGGGTGGCCGAGGTGGTGCGCGAGCGGCGAGTGGAGGCGAGCCCCGACGACGTGTTCGTCGAGCGGCTCCTCGGCATCCGGCTCGGTCCCGACCAGGTGGCCCGCGGGAAGGCGTTCGTGCAGGGCGTGGTCGACCGGGGCGGCGAGCCCGCCCTGCAGCTCCTCACCTCGACGCCCGGTGGGCTGCCCACCCCCGCCGAGGTCGACGCGCCGGGCCTCTGGCTCGCACGGGTCACCGGCGGCTGAACCGGATCGCCGCGACCACAGCACCCAGCGCAGCGGCGGCCACCACGACGTACCCGGCCGCCGGCGGGATCCTCAGCACCACCGGCACCACCGCCGCCAGCGCCCAGCTGAGCTGGAAGCGCGTCTCGACCCGGGCGAACGCCGCGCCCCGCGAGTCGCGGTCGACGTGGCGCTGCAGGGTGCTCTCGAACCCGAGCCGTCCGAGCGCGGCGCCGAAGCCGGCCGCGCCCGTCACGATCACCGCCGGGGCCACGACCGCTTCGCTGGCGAGGGTCATCCACGCGCTCGCGACCGCCGCCGCCACCACCACCACCGACCCCACCACCAGCAGCGTCGCCTCGCTCACGTGCACCCGCAGCCACGGCGCGAGCGCGTTGCCGACGAACGTCCCGAGCGCCGAGGCGGCGAGCGCGGCACCGAACCACACCGCGTCGATCTCCTCGTACCGGAACGTGAACGCCACCTGGAACAGCACGAACCCGGCCACGGCCCGGAGCAGCGCCATCGGACGGGCCGCGGCGACGACCACCGCCGGCAGCGCCACCACGCGGCGCGGTCCCGTGGTGCGCACCGGGACCGACTCGTCGGGGAGGTGACGTGCGGTGACCGCGGCGAACGCGAACGGCACCGCCGCGAGCACGAGCGCCGCGCTCGTGCCGAACACCGCGATCGCCGCCGAACCCGGCAGCACCGCCACGGTGCCAGCCAGGCCGGCCAGCACGCCGAGCTTGGCGTTCGCCTCGACGAGGTCCTCCGTCCGACGCACGACGCTCGGCACCAGCGCCGACTTCGACACGAGGTAGGTCTTCTGCAGCACGAGCGCCAGAAACACCATCGGGAAGATCGCGATCGAGTCAGCCGCCGGCACCATGGCCAGCTGCAGCAGCACCCGCAGAGCGGCGACCACCATCACCACCACGCGCCGGCCCCCGGGCGTCCGATCGAGCAGCGGACCGACCAGGGGCGCGACCACGAGGAACGGGGCGAAGCTGACCACCAGGAACAGCAGGATCCGGCTGCGCGCCGCCCCCGGGTCGACGTCGAAGAAGAACGAGTCGGCGAGCGCCACCACCATCAGCGCGTCGCCGGCCACCATCGCCGCATGGGTGACCGCGAGGTCGCGGAACCGGGGTGACCGTGGCTCGCGATCCCTCCCCACGCGGGCGATGGTACGGCGCCCCGCCGGGGCCCGAGCTACGACCGCTCGTACTTGTAGCCGAGCCCGCGGATCGTGACGATGTAGCGCGGGTTGGCCGGGTCGGGCTCGATCTTGGCCCGGAGGCGCTTCACGTGCACGTCGAGGGTCTTGGTGTCGCCGACGTAGTCGCTGCCCCACACGCGGTCGATCAGCGTCTCGCGCGGCAGCACCCGACCGGCGTTGGCGAGCAGGAGGTGCAAGAGCTCGAACTCCTTGAGCGGCATCGAGATGGGCTGGCCGCGCACGGTCACGGCGTGCTCGTCGGGATCGAGCGCGACGTCGCCCACCTGGAGGCTGCCCGGCGGGAGATCGCCCGCCCGGTCGCTCGGCGAGCGCCGGAGCACGGCGCGCATGCGGGCCACGAGCTCGCGGATGCGGTAGGGCTTCGTGACGTAGTCGTCGGCGCCCACCTCGAGCCCCACGACGGTGTCGATCTCGCCGCCCTTGGCCGTCACCATGATGATCGGCACGTTGCTGCGCTGGCGCAGCTGCCGGCACACGTCGATGCCGCTGATGCGCGGCAGCATCACGTCGAGCAGCACCACGTCGGGGTCGACCAGGTCGAACTTCTCGAGGGCCTCGACCCCATCGGACGCCACCTCCACCGTGAAGCCCTCGCGGGCCAGGCCGATGCGCAGCGCCTCGACGAAGCTCGCCTCGTCCTCGACGACGAGCACCGTGGTCTGGCTC
>JALOLG010000024.1 GCA_025456105.1 Ilumatobacteraceae bacterium
TCGGCGACGATGGACGGCGATGGCGGGAACCGACGACATCCTGACGCTCGCCCTGGCAGGGGACACGATGCTCGGTCGCCTCGTCGCCGAGCGGCTCGACGTCGTGCCAGCCACGGCACTCGTCGCCCCCGAGGTGGTCGAGATCATCCGAGCGGCCGACGTCGCGCTGGTCAACCTGGAGTGTGCGATCTCCACCCGGGGCTCGAAGTGGCCCGACCCGCTCAAGCCGTTCTTCTTCCGCGCGCCACCCGTCGCCGTGGAGGTGCTCGCGCACCTGGGTGTCGACTGCGTCACGCTCGCCAACAACCACGCCCTCGACTACGGGACGGACGCGCTGCTGGACACGATCGACCTGCTCGATGCAGCCGGCATCGCGCACGTCGGTGCGGGCCGCGACGAGCGCGCCGCCCGCTCGCCCGTCGTGCTCGATCGCTGCGGCCTGCGCATCGGCATCGTGGGCCTCACCGACCACCCGGCGGACTTCGCCGCCGGGCCGGACCGTCCGGGGGTCGCCTACGCCGACCTCCGGGTCGGCGACACGGGCTGGGTGATCGAGGCCATCGGCGCGCTGGCCGAGCAGGCCGACGTCGTGCTGGTGAGCCCGCACTGGGGACCGAACATGGTGACCGAGCCGGTACCGCACGTGCGCCGTGCGGCGACCGAGCTCGTCGCGGCCGGTGCCACGCTCGTCGCCGGGCACTCGGCGCACGTGATCCACGGGGTCGCGGATCGAGTGCTGTTCGACCTGGGCGACTTCATCGACGACTACGCCGTCGACCCCGACCTCCGCAACGACCTCGGTCTCGTGTTCCTGGTGACGCTCGTCGCAGGTCGCCCGACCCGGATGGAGGCGGTGCCGATCGCCATCGACCGGTTCCACACACGTCGCGCCGACCGACGGGAGGCGACCTGGCTCGAGGACCGCTTCCGTCGGGCGTGCGCGGATCTCGCGACCGACGTCAGCGTGGAGCACGGCCGGTTCGTCGTGACCTGGTGAGCGTCTCAGGCGTTCGCTGCGGGCAGCGAGCCGTCACGGAACTGGCTCATGTAGAGCTGGTGGTAGAAGCCGCCGGCTGCCATGAGCTCGTCGTGGCTGCCGACGTCGACCACGCGTCCGTCGGCGATCGCCACGATCACGTCGGCGTCGCGGATCGTCGAGAGCCGGTGGGCGATCACGAAGCTGGTGCGACCCTCCATCAGCGTCGCCAGCGCCTCTTGCAGCTTGCGCTCGGTCCGGGTGTCGACGCTCGAGGTGGCCTCGTCGAGGATCAGGACCGGTCGGTTCGCGAGGATCACCCGGGCGATGGTGATCAGCTGCCGCTGGCCCTGGCTCAGGCTGGAACCGCCTCCCGACAGGACGGTGTCGTACCCGTCCGCCAGCGTGGTGATGAAGCTGTGGGCACCGGCGGCCTTGGCGGCCTCGACGCACTCGTCGTCGGTGGCGTCGAGCCGGGAGTAGCGCAGGTTCGCCATCACGGTGTCGGAGAACAGGTACGGCTCCTGCAGCACCATGCCGACCTGCTGACGCAGCGACAGCTGCTCGACGTCGTAGATGCTCGTGCCGTCGAGTCGGATGTCGCCCGCCTGGACGTCGTAGTACCGCGTGATCACGTTGATGATCGTGCTCTTGCCGGCCCCGGTGGGGCCGACGAGGCCGATCTTCTGGCCGGGCCGGGCGAGCAGGCTCACGTCGTGCAGGATCGGCACACCGGGCACGTACGAGAAGTCGACGTGCTCCATCTCGACGGCGCCCTCCACCGAGGTGATCGCGGTCGCGCTCGACCGGTCGACGATCTCGGGCTGCTCGTCGAGGATCTCGAACACGCGCGTGGCGCCCGCGCGGGCTTGCAGCGCCATGTTGAGGATCTGCGCGAACTGGTTGAGCGGCCGGGCGAACGTACGGGCGAAGATGAAGAAGGTGGCGACGGTCCCGACGTCGATGGTGCCCTTCACCGACAGCCAGCCACCGGCCAGTGCGACGAGGGCGACGTCGAGGTTCGACAGCATCGCCGAGAGCGGCATCGCGGTGAGCGCCACGAAGTTCGCCCGGGTGCCCGCTTCGCGGGCCTGGTCGCTCAGCTCGGCCATGCGCTGGTTGGCGATGGCCTCCACCCGGTACGCCTTCACCGTGCGGTCGCCGGTGATGAGCTCCTCCGCGGCGCCGTTGAGCGCGCCGGTGCGCTCCTGCAGCTGCGCGAACGCCGGGCCGGAGTACCGCGACGTGAAGCTCATCATCAGCAGCACGAGCGGGGCGATGAGCACCACCGCGATCGACAGCTGCCAGCTGACGACCAGCATGAGCACCGTGGTGATCAGCAGGGTGAACGCCGAGTTGATCGCCGGGTACAGGCCCGTGTCGTCGAACTGGTTCACCGAGTCGAGGTCGTTGGTGATCCGGCTCATGAGGTCGCCGATCGGCTGGCGATCGAAGAACCGCAGCGACAGTCACTCGACCGGGACCACTTCTACGACTCGATCGGCGAGGCGCTCGACGCGATCGCACGCGAGTCCTGAGGCGGCCTGCCCAGCGCGACGCGCCACAGGTCGGGGAGCAGCAGGCGAGACGAGAGGGCCCGGCTCGCCGGCGACGACCCGATCGCATCGGTGGCCAACCTCACGCGCAGTGCTCCCGGCCTGACCCTGAACCGCAGCGGCGGGTCGAGCTCGATCGCCTCGCCGTCGAGACCGATCGGCACCGGGCCCGACGAGTCGACCACGAGCTCGGCGGCCTCCCAGCTCTGGTAGCCGCGGTACCGCCCCGGCCGGCCCGTCCCCAGTGCGGCCAGGAACGCCGCCGCAGCGCGGTCGTCGGGGATGGTCAGCGCGGTGATGCCCAGCATGCCGTCATCGAGGTGCGGCCGGGTGCTCATCGTCGCGACCGTGGTGCCGTACGAGCCGTTCGACACCTGGAGGACGTGCGCGCCGTCGTGGTGGCCGTCGGGCGCATCGAAGCGCAGGTCGGAGGGAGTCGATCCGGGCCCGAGCAGCTCGGGGAGCGCACCGAGCGCGGTGTCGCGCTTGGCATCGCGGTACTCGGGCGATCGCACGATGGTGGCGTAGAGCCCGAGCGACACGTTGTTGACGAACGTGCGACCGTTCACCTCGGCCAGGTCCATGGTCCGCTCGAACGCCTGGTCGTAGGCTCCGTGCGCACCCACCACGTCGTCGCGGTCGATCCCGAGGTCGAGTGCCAGGTGGTTCCGGGTCCCGGCAGGAACGACCACCATCGGCACGCCATGCTCGGCGGCAACCGACGCCACGAGCGCCTGGGAGCCGTCGCCGCCAGCCATGCCGATCACGTCGGCGCCCGAGTCGATCGCGTCGCGAGCGAGCGCGAGGAGGTCGTCACCCGGCCGCAGCACCACGGCGCGGATGCCCCGGCGATCGCACTCCTCGGCGAGGCGGAACCGCTCGGCCTTGCCGCCGCCCGACTTGAGGTTCATGATGAGCACCCCGTGGCGGGCCGGCGGCACGGGGACGCCCTTGTCGGTGCCGCGGCGCATCTGACCCAGGGTGAGGCCGAGCGCGTACCGGGCGAGGGCGCCCGCCGCCACCAGCGCTGCGATCAGGAGCACGATGGCGACGAACTTGCCCGTGAGGACGACGGCGACCACGCCGGCGGCGGCGACGACGCCGAGGGCCGCCCACACGGTCCGGGCCCGTCCCGCTCGGGTGACTGCGAACCACACGGCCACCGGCACCGAGGCCAGGAGCACCAGGACGGCCACCAGCCGTGCTGGACGGTCGATGACGAGCGCCACGGTGACCGCGGCCACCGCGATCACGATCAGGCACGCGGCGACTGCCGCTGTGCGACGAGCGATCGAGGGGCGCGCCGTGTTCACGCCGCCATCGTGACACCGCGAGACTCGGTGCGTGTCCGCACCGACCCATGACCTCGTCCCGGTGATCGATCTCGCGGCTGCTCGCTCGGATCCGGCCGAGCGTCGCGGGGTGGCACACGCCCTCGACACGGCGTGCCGGACCTCCGGGTTCTTCGCCGTCACGGGGCACGGGATCGACGAGACCACGATCGCCGGTGCCGTCGACCGCTCGCGGGAGTTCTTCGCGCTGCCGTTCGACGAGAAGTGCCGAGTGGCGCCCACCGAGCCGTGGGGCTTCCGCGGGTACCTCGGCGTCGATGCGACGGCGCTGGCGGCCACGCTCGGCGACGCCACGCCACCCGACCTGTCGGAGTCGTTCAACGTCGCCCGGTTCGAGGGCGACGCCCCGGGCGACGACCGCCCGATCGGCGAGCGCTCGATGCTCGCACCGAACCGGTGGCCCGAGCGCCCGTCCGAGCTCCGGCCGGCGCTCGAGCGCTGCTTCCGTGAGATGGAGCAGGTGGCGTTCGAGCTCGCGGGCCTGGCCGCCGAGGCGCTCGACCTGCCGACCGACTGGTTCGCCTCGAGCCTCGTCGACGGCACGTCGCTGCTGCTGGTGAACCACTACCCACCGGTCGATCGCCCCCCGCTGCCCGGCCAGCTCCGACGCGGCGCCCACACCGACTACGGGATCCTCACGGTGCTCTACGCCGAGGACGAGCCAGGGCTCCAGATCCACCGCGGTGGCGAGTGGTTCGACGTCCCGCACGTGCCGGGCGGGCTCATCGTGAACATCGGCGATCTGATGGCGCGCTGGGTGAACGACCGCTGGGTCTCGACGCTGCACCGGGTGGTGGTGCCCGGCGGGGAGGCCCGCGACCGGGTGTCGATCCCGTTCTTCTTCCAGCCCCGCTACGACGCCGTCGTGGAGACGGCACCGACGACGGTGACCGCCGATCGACCAGCTCGGTACGACCCCGTCGTGGCCGGCGAGTGGATCGCCGCCAAGTCGGCGGCGATGCTGCCGGACGAGTGAGCGCCTGACGCGACGAAGCCCCTGCCGAGCAGGGGCTTCGTGGAGCGGACGACGGGACTCGAACCCGCGACCCTCACCTTGGCAAGGTGATGCTCTACCAACTGAGCCACGTCCGCGATGTGGGGGCAGAAGATAGCAGCGCGATCGCCCGATCGGACACCCGTCAGCCCCGCTGGTCGGGCGGCCGGAGGTCGACCCGGAGGGTCAAGATGCCGTCCTCGAGGGTGGCCTCGGCGTCGCCGACGATGGCGAAGTCCTGGTAGTCGAGCTGCGCCTGCTGGATGAAGTGCTGGCGCTCCTCCCCCGCCACCGGCGGCAGCGGGCGGCGCTTCACCGAGGCGGCGCGCTCGCGGAAGCGCTCGAGCATGGCATCGACGTCGAGGGTGGCCATGCAGCGATGGTAGGCCAGGCGACCGGCGCAGCGTCAGGCCGGGTCGAGGTCGTCGAGCAGGGCGGGTGACGGCTCTGACGGCGTGGCGTCGCGCTCGCCGTCGCCGTCGCCATCGCCGTCGGCGGCTGCGGCCGCGGCCGCGGCGAGCGCGGCGAGCTCGGCCGCACGCTCGGCCGCCTCGTCGTCGACCAGGTCCTCGAAGCCCTCCGCCACCGGACCGTGCTCGAACGCGTCGTCGGTCACCGGCGGCGGGGGGAGCCGGTCGAGCGGCACCGCACCCGGCGGGCGGGCCTCGTCGAGCCGACGCCGCTGCCAGACCGGGTCGCCCGAGCGGAACGAGCGCTCGCCGAGCACCTCGAGCGGACCCAGCACCTCGGGGTCGCGTCGGGTGGCCCGCACCAGCCAGGCGGCGACCACGGCGAGCACGATCCCGAGCGCGACGAGCGCCAGCACCGCCGCCCACACCGTGCGCGTGCGCGCGGGATCGCCCACGGCGAGCACCACGGAAGCGACGGGAGGGCTCATGACGGCCCCGAGTGTGCCAGGCCGACCCGCTGGTGGAGCGAACAGCTCACCGTCGTGCGCCCCGCCACCGTCGACCGAACGAGCGGGGCGCCGTCACGCGGGCACGGACCGTCACCGGCGCGCACGGCCGGATCGATGACCCCCGTGTGGCTCCCACCCGACGCGAGCATCGCAGGCAGCCGGGTGCGCATCGCCCGGTGCAGCGCCCGCGTGGCGGCCGCGTCGAGCCCGTCGGCAGACGCCGCCGGTGCGATCCCGGCGTGCCACAGCACCTCGTCGACGCACAGGTTGCCGAGCCCGGCGATCGCCCGCTGGTCGAGCAGCACGGCCTTGACGCTCGTCCGCCGGCCCCGCAGCGCCGACCGCAGCTCGGCGAGCGTCACCGCCAGCAGGTCGGGGCCGAGCGCATCGAGATCGGGGTCGAGCACGAAGCGCGACCACCGGCGCGGGTCGTTCACACGCAGGTCGCCGCCACCCTCGAAGCGGACGAGCAGCCGGTCCCAGGCCGGATCGTCGCGGCCGCTGCCGTACTCGAGCCGCTCGATCGGCGCCACCCCGTCGACCACCACGCGCCCGGTCATCCCGAAGTGGATCCCGAGCGACGGCCCGTCGGTGACGACCGCGAGCTGCTTGCCCCGGCGCACCACCCCAGTGACCCGGCGACCCACGAGCGGCACCAGCGGGTCGGGCGCGCAGCGCTCGTCGGCGACGACGTCGAGCACCCGACGACCGACGACGGGCGCCACCGCCCGCCTGGCGATCTCCACCTCGAGTCCCTCGGGCACGGGGCGAGTGTGGCGCAGGCCGGGTTCGCACGGCACACTCACGCCGATGGGGGTGCCAGGGTGACCGAGCTGCTCAGCATCGTGCTGGTCATCGCCGCCGCCTACGGGGCGTACCGCCTGGCCCGGCTGATCGAGCCGCACTGGGTGTCGAAGGACGGCACGCGGTTCGTGTGCCGCGGCCAGCTGATCGAACAGCGCGGCGGCGCCCCCGGCCGCGACCACGAGTACCGCGTGATCGTGCAGGACGACGGCACGCTGCTCGCCGGCCGCCGGTCGGGCATCCGGATCGACCCGACGCCGTGGCGGCTCGTGGGCCGCGCCCCCGACGCAGCTCGCCGCCGCGCCATCTTCCTCCTCGACGGCGGCGACGATGCCGGGCGGATGCTCGCCCTGCGGCTGCCGACGTCGAGCCGGGCCGTCGCGGTGCTCGACGCGCTCGTGTCGCGCTGACTCCGTCAGCCGAGCGGCACGTGGTCGAGGAAGCGCGCGATCGGCTCGACGATCTGGTCGTGGTTGATGAGGAACGCGTCGTGGCCGTGCGGTGAGTGGATCTCGTGATAGCGGCTCGGCACGCCCTGCTGCGTGAGCAGCTCGTGGATCCGCTGCTGCTGGTACGCCGGGTAGAGCATGTCGCTCGAGATGCCGATCGACAGCGACGGGACGTGGATGCGCCGCATCGCCGCCTCGAGCGAGCCGCGGCCGCGGGCCACGTCGTGCAGGTCCATGGCCTTGCCGATCACCAGGTAGCTGTTGGCGTCGAAGCGGCGCACCAGCTTCTCGCCGTGGTAGTCGAGGTAGCGCTCCACCTCGAAGCGCTGCCACAGGTCGAACGTGTCGCCGTACTCCCCCACCTCGGCGAGCTCGCGCCCGAAGCGCTCGGTGAAGGAGTTGTCGCTCCGGAACGTCACCTGCGCCACCTGGCGGGCGATCGCGAGCCCCTCCCACGGTCCCTCGCCCGGCGGGGCGTCGTAGTAGTCGCCGCCACGCCAGCGCGGGTCGAGGCGGATGGCGCGCCGGCCGATCGCACCCCATGCGATCTGCTGGGCGGTGGCCTGCAGGCACGTCGCGATCGGCACGATCGACGCGACCCGCTCCGGGAAGGTGATCGCCCACTCGAGCACCTGCATGCCGCCCATCGAGCCGCCGATGACGGCGTGCCAGCGACGGACGCCGAGGTGGTCCATGAGCCGCACCTGGGCGCGGACCATGTCGCGGATCGTCACCACCGGGAAGCGGGAGCCGTACGGGCGACCGTCGTCGGGGTGCGGCGAGGCCGGACCGGTGGAGCCCTGGCAGCCGCCGAGCACGTTGGCGCACACCACGAACCAGCGCTCGGTGTCGATCGCCTTGCCGGGCCCGATCAGGTCGTCCCACCAGCCGGGTGCGCCGTGACCGGGGCCGGCCCGCCCGGCGGCGTGGCTGTCGCCCGTCCAGGCGTGGCACACGAGCACGGCGTTCGACGCGTCGGGCGCCAGCGTCCCCCAGGTCTCGTAGGCGAGGTCGACGCGCCGCAGCATCGCCCCGCTCTCGACGGCGAACGGGTGGTGGGCCGCGATGTCGACGAACCGGCGCTGGCCGACCGGGTCACCCGGCTGCCACGCCCCCGTCACGGGCAGCAGGTCGCGCGACGGCCCGGTCGTGCCGACGTGGTCCACGCTGCCCTCCTCTCGCTGCCGTCTCGATCTCGGTCCGAAGTCTGCGGGCACGACGAGCGTCCGAACGCCGGGTTGCCGGCGGTCGCCGGCCGCATCCCGCCGAAGCGGAGGCACCTTGGGGCGTTCACCCAGGTTGCCGGGCCCCGAGGGGCCACTCGTCATGCCGGACGGGATGGTATCGCCCGTCAGCTCGGGTAGCGGCGTTCGATCTCCTGCACTTCGGGGAGCCCCACGATCGCGGTGAAGTCGTCGAAGTCGACGAGCTCGTGGAGCCGGTCGCGCAGGCTTCCCTCGGCGTGCAGCGCCGCGAGCGCGTCGCGGAGCGCGCGGGTGGCCGCCAGCAGACCCGACAGGGGCGACACCACCAGTGTGAAGCCCAGCTCGGCCAGCTCGGCACGCGTGAGCAGCGGCGTGCGCCCGTGCTCGACCATGTTGGCGACGAGCGTGATGTCGGGGAGCGCCGTGGCGATCGCCTCCAGCTCGGCGAGCGAGGCCGGCGCCTCCACGAAGAGGGCGTCGACGCCCGTGTCGCGCGCCATGCGCGCCCGCTCGATCGCCTCGTCGAGCCCGTGGACCGCACGTGCGTCGGTGCGAGCCGTCACGTGCAGGTGCGACCGGTGGTCGCAGGCCGCACGGAGCTTGGCGAGCCAGTCGGCCCGCTCGACCACCTGCTTGCCCTCCATGTGACCGCAGCGCTTCGGCCACACCTGGTCCTCCAGGAACATCCCGGCCGCACCGGCGTCCTCCCACAGCTCCACCGTGCGACGGACGTTGAGGGGGTTCCCGTACCCGGTGTCGGCGTCGACCACGACGGACAGCTCGGGTGCGGCCCGGCACACCCGACGGGCCACGTCGGCGACCTCGGTCTGGGTGAGCAGCCCGACATCGGGCGCACCGAGCAGCGTCCCCGACACGCAGAAGCCGGAGACGAACACGGTCGAGAAGCCCACCTCGCCAGCGAGCCGGGCCGACAGCGCGTCCCACACACCCGGCATCAGCACCGGGCCAGCCGCCAGAGCGTCACGGAGCCGATCCCCACGCATGTGCCGGACGGTACCGTGGGCACATGCGAGTCCTGGTGGTCGGATCCGGTGGTGTCGGCTCGGCGTTCGTGGCGATCGCGTCACGCCGTGAGGCCTACGAGCACATCACGGTGGCCGACATCGACCTCGAGCGAGCCCAGGCGGCCGTGGCGATGGCCGGCGGCAACGAGTCGGGCGACCGCATCGTGGCGGCCCAGGTCGACGCCTCGAAGGAGGAGCAGATCACCGAGCTCGCCCGCTCGATGGGCGCCGAGGTGATCCTCAACGCCTGCGACCCGCGGTTCAACGAGCCGATCTTCGACGGTGCGTTCGCCGCCGGCACCCACTACGTCGACATGGCGATGCACATGTCGGTGCCCCACCCGCAGCACCCGTACGAGAAGACCGGCATCCGCCTCGGCGACGCGCAGTTCGCCCAGCACCCGCTGTGGCGCAACCGGGGCATGATGGCCCTCGTCGGCATGGGCGTCGAGCCCGGCTTCTCCGACGTCGCCGC
>JALOLG010000327.1 GCA_025456105.1 Ilumatobacteraceae bacterium
CCCGACTCGGTCGTCGTGGCCAGGGACATCGCCGAGACGGGCAACACCTCGGCGGCCTCCATCCCCTTGGCGATGGGCCGCATGCTCGAGGAGGGGCAGATCAAGAGCGGTGACGTCGCGCTGATCATCGGCTTCGGAGCAGGGCTCGTCTACTCCGCCCAGGTAGTCGTCGTGCCATAGTCATCTCGACCTCCCGCCCCGCGGGAACGCAGGAAACCGAACAGTCCGGAAGATCGACACAGCCAGAACAAGGAGTTCCCATGGCGGACCAGCAAGAGATCCTCAGCGGCCTCGCTGAGATCGTGAACGAGGTGGCGGGCGTGCCCGTCGACAGCGTTCAGCTCGACAAGGCTTTCACCGACGACCTCGACATCGACTCGCTGTCCATGGTCGAGGTGGTCGTTGCCGCCGAGGAGAAGTTCGGCGTCAAGATTCCCGATGACGACGTCAAGGACCTCCGCACCGTCGGAGACGCGGTGACCTACATCGCGCAGGCGGGTGCCTGACCGATGTCCACCACACCCAGGTCTGATGCGCAGACCGTCGTCATCACCGGTCTCGGCGCGACCACGCCGGTCGGCGGCGACGTCGCGTCGACCTGGGACGGACTGCTCGCCGGCCGCTCCGGCGTCCGCTCCCTCACCGAGGAGTGGGCGTCGGAGCTGCCGGTGCAGTTCGCTGCCCGGGTGGCCGTCGAGCCCGGTGAGGTCCTCGACAGGGTCGAGGCCCGCCGGCTCGACCGCACCCAGCAGCTCGCCCTCATCGCCGCCCGCGAGGCGTGGGCCGATGCGGGGACACCGGACGTCGACCCCGAGCGGCTCGGCGTCAGCATCGCAACCGGCATCGGCGGCGCACTTACGCTGCTCGGCCAGTGGGACATCTACCGCGAGTCGGGCCCGCGTCGGGTGAGCCCGCACACCATCCCCATGCTGATGCCCAACGGGCCGGCAGCCGTGGTCGGCCTGGAGATCAGCGCGAGGGCAGGCGTCCACACGCCCGTCTCGGCATGCGCGTCCGGTGCCGAGGCCGTCGCCCAGGGGCTGGCAATGATCCGCGGCGGCCGGGCCGACATGGTCGTGGTCGGCGGAACCGAGGCCTGCATCCACCCGCTCCCCCTTGCGGCGTTTGCCGCCATGCGTGCCCTGTCCAAGCGCAACGACGACCCGCCGGCCGCCTCACGACCCTGGGACACCGAACGGGACGGGTTCGTCTTTGGCGAGGGCGCCGCAGTGCTGGTCATCGAGACCGCCGAGCACGCGAAGGCGCGCGGCGCGAAGATCTACGGCGAGGTCGCCGGCGCCGGCATCACCGCTGACGGTCACCACATCGCGCAGCCCGACCCTGAGGGCAAGGGTGCGACGCGGGCAATGCGGGCTGCACTCGCCGACGCCGAAGCCGACGCGTCCGACGTCGTCCACATCAACGCCCACGGCACGAGCACTCCGCAGGGCGATGTCGCCGAGGCGCTGGCCATCCGCACCGCACTGGGGGACGCTGCCGCCGACGTCGCCGTCACCTCAACCAAGTCGATGACCGGTCACCTGCTCGGTGCTGCCGGAGCGGTGGAGTCGCTCGCATCGGTGATGGCGTTGCACGACCAGCTCGTCCCGCCCACCATCAACCTCGCCAACCTCGACCCCGAGGTGCAGCTCGACATCGTCTCTGGTCAGGCGCGCAAGCTCGCCGAGGACCGCTTCCCCGGCGCGGTCGCCCTCAACAACTCGTTCGGGTTCGGCGGCCACAACGTGGCCCTCGCCTTCCGGAGCTACCCGTGACCACCACCGAGCAGCCGGCTCCGGCCAAGAAGGTGAAGGTCCCCCGCGAGGACGACCCGCGGAACCCCAACAAGCGGTTGCGCGCCTTCTTCGACGACGGCACCTACGTGGCGCTCACCGCCGACGGCGACTCCGGCATGCTCGCCGGCCACGGTCTCGTCAAGGGCACCCACGCGGTGGCCTTCGCCTCCGATGCCACCGTCATGGGCGGCGCGATGGGCGCCGAGGGCTGCAAGGTGATCATGGCCGCCTACGCCAGGGCGCTTGCCGACGAGATCCCCGTGGTCGGCCTGTGGCACTCCGGCGGAGCCCGCCTCGCCGAAGGCGTCGTCTCGCTGCACGCCGTCGGCGAGGTCTTCAACATCATGACCAGGGCGTCCGGCCGCATCCCGCAGATCTCGGTGGTGTTGGGCGCTGCCGCCGGCGGCGCCGCCTACGGACCGGCCCTCACCGACATCGTGATCCTCGGTCCGAACGGACGCGTGTTCGTCACGGGGCCGGACGTCGTCCGCTCGGTCACCGGCGAGGACGTCAGCATGGAGCGGCTTGGCGGCGCTGAGCCGCACGCTCGGCGCAGCGGCGTCGTGCACATCGCCACCGAGACCGACGAGGAGGCGCTCGCCAAGGCGCGCTCACTGACCCATCTCCTCGGCGCCCAGGGTGAGCTCGAGTCGTCCACGCCGATCGACGACGTCGACCTCTCGGTCCACCTTCCGGAGTCAGACAAGCGCGCCTACGACGTCCACCCGCTCGTCGAGCACCTGTTGGACGAGGACACCGCTGTCGAGCTGCACGGGCGCTGGGCGCCCAACATCGTCACGTCGCTCGGTCGCCTCGGTGGCCGCACGGTCGGCGTCATCGCCAACAACCCGCTGCGCCTCGGCGGCTGCCTCGATTCCCCCTCGGCGGAGAAGGCCGCCCGCTTCGTACGGATGTGTGACGCGTTCGGCGTCCCGCTCGTCGTCGTCGTCGACGTTCCCGGCTACCTGCCGGGCGTCGGCCAGGAGTGGGAGGGCGTCGTCCGTCGGGGCGCCAAGCTGCTGCATGCCTTCGCCGAGGCCGTCGTCCCCCGCGTCACCGTCGTGACCCGCAAGGCCTACGGCGGCGCGTACATCGCGATGAATGCCCGCGCCCTCGGCGCCACCCGGGTGTTCGCCTGGCCCGGGGCAACGGTCGCCGTGATGGGGTCGATCGCGGCAGTGCGGATCCTGCACCGGCGCAAGCTCGCCGACCTGCCCGAGGACGTCCGTGCCGAGATCGAGCAAGAGCTGGCCGACGAGCACGAGCTGATCGCCGGCGGGCTCGACAAGGCCAAAGCGCTCGGCGTCGTCGATGAAGTGATCGAGCCGTCGGTGACCCGATCGGCCCTGGCAGCCGCGATCGTGGCGGCCGCCCCGCTCCGCGGACGCCACGGCAACAT
>JALOLG010000328.1 GCA_025456105.1 Ilumatobacteraceae bacterium
GCCGACATCGACCGAGTGCTCGGCAACGCGGTCCTCGAGCTGATGCGGCGACGCATCAACGACTGCGGCACCCAGCCCGGCTACGGCGTGCGGACCGTCGTCGAGGGTGGTGCCGTCGCGGTGGAGCTCGAGCGTGTTGCGCCGGCGCGCGGCGAGATGGCCAAGCGGATGCCGGTCTGCGGCAGCCCCACCGACGCCCAGCTGCTCGGGATGGGCGACGCGATGATGACGCCCGTCCCCGACACCGGCCCGTCCGACTCGGTGAGCGGCGGCGGTGTGTACGCGCTGTCGAGCACGACGCCCACCGAGCCGGGCGCGATCGCCACGGTCGACCGTGTCGCCCGGAGCGATCTCAGCGTGCGCGACACCTCCACCACCCCGCTGTTCAGCCTCGGCGCCTCGCTCGCCGGGATGCCGCGCATCGACGTGACGTACGACCTCGCGAACGGCACGGTGAGCGGCCGGTTCGAGGCCGAGTACGAGTGCACCGCCGACGCGTGCATGGGCGCGACGGCGACCGGCGGGGTGCAGGCCGAGTTCGGCCCCATCGCCTTCACGCAGGCACCCACCGGCCCGCCTGCCGACTGGCCGTTCCCGGCGCACCACTGGTACGAGCTGAGCAGCGGCAGCTGGTACGCCATGCAGGCCGTCGACGTGGCCGTGCAGCTCAGCGGCACCGGGTTCGACGGTCGCGCGGGCAGCTACGACACCACAGTGCGCGGCTGGGTGCAGGTAGAGCTGTCGCCCCTCGGGGGCTATGGCGAGGCGCGACCGCAGGGCTGGCAGGCTCGGGTCTCGCTGAAGTTCGACTACCCCGACACCGTGCCCCAGCAGTGGTACCTGTGGCTGGGGATGGACGGGAGCATCTGGGATCCGCGCATCGCCCCTCCGACCGAGATGTGACTCGACCGGCTCGGATCACCGGATCGCAGCGGCCGGCATCAACCGTCGGTACGACCGCGATCGCCACACGACCACGGTGACCGCGATGCCGATCAGGCCGGCGAGCGTGAACATCACCGCGATCCCGCGGTCGGGGCCGACACCGAACCAGTCGCCGATCAGGTCGACGCCCGCACCCTCGGTCATCCACGGGATGAACACGGCCTCGGCGAGCGGCGCCACGAGGAACGTCGTGGTCGGCGCGGCCGCGTTCTCGACCAGCTGGGCGAACCCGAACACCCGGCCCTGCCGCTCGAGTGGGATCGCCTGCTGGAGCACCGTCTGCTCGGCCGCCTCGATGATCGGCATCGACAGCAACCAGACGAAGCACCCGATCGCGAGCAGCACGATCGAGGCCTGGATCGTGAAGACCGAGCACGCGATCCAGTTGACGAGGTTGAGCACGACGATCAGCCGGACCGGGTTGGAGCCGAGGCCGTAGCGCGCCACGACGAGCCCACCGATGATGAACGCCGTGCTGAGGATGCCCCACAGCACGCCCCACACCTGGACCGACACGAGCTCGAGCCCGTAGGCGTCCATCAGGGCCATGAACACACCGCCGAGGAGGTTGTTGAACGCAGCGAGGAACACCAGGAGTCCGAGCCCGGGCACGGCACGGATCGCCTCGACGGCGCCGCGGACGTCGAAGACCGAGGTCGACTCGCCCGTGCCTCGGGGTGTCGGCTCGGGCTCGTCGAAGCGGATGGTCGCCACGTGGGCGAGCACCCCGACGGTGAGCACGAGCGCGATGACGTACGCCCAGCCCATGCCGATCGAGCCGATGACGAGGCCGCTGAACACCGACGTGATCGCGAACGACAGGCCCGTGACGGTGCCGACCACGCCGTTCGCGCGGGCGCGGCTGCGCTCGGGCACGAGGATGGTGACGCACGTCGCGAGGACGACGGCGCGCGCGTTGCCGGCCACCGAGCCCGACAGCGTCGACGCCAGCAGCATCCAGAACCACGGGTTGTCGAGCTGGAGGAGCCCGTCGGTGCCGTGCCCGTAGTAGATGGCCGTCGCGATCCCGAAGCCGGTGACGGCGATCGCCGAGGTGAGCAGGAGCGACGTGTGCTTGCGGTGGTGATCGACGAACGTGCCGATGAGCGGGCCGACCATCGCTGCCACGAGCGAGAACGTGCCGGCGATGACGCCGGTGGTCACCACCGAGCGGGTCTCGAGGTACACCCAGAACGTGAGCGCGAACCAGAGGAACGTGCTCGTGACACCGGCGACGAGCGAGTTCACCATCAGCTGCTTGAACGCGCGGGGGAACGCCTCCTCGCGTGATGCGTCGGACCGCGGTTCGACGGACGTGGGCTCGGTGCGTGGGGTCATCGGCGTTCCTCGGGGAGTCAGCGACGCTACCCGCCGAGATCGCGGGAGACTGCGGGGGTATGCAGCCGATCGGGCCCAAGCTCGCCGAAGGGCGCGACAGCGAGATCTACGAGCACGGCCCGGGTCGGGTGCTGCGCGTCGCTCGCGACGGCCGACCGCTGGCGGCCGAGGCCGAGGTGATGCGCCACGTCCGGTCACACGGCTACCCGTGCCCGGACGTGCACGACGCCGGTGACGGGTACCTCGTGATGGACCGGCTCGACGGGCCGACCATGCTGCAGGCGGCCGGCCGGCCGCCGTTCCCGCTCCGCCGGTCGGGGCGGATCCTGGCCGAGCTGCACGAGCGGCTCCACCGGATCCCGGCGCCGCCGGCCGCCCGTGCCGCTCCGATACCCGGTGATCGGTTGGTGCACCTCGACCTGCACCCGGCGAACGTGATCATGAGCCCGAGCGGTCCGATGGTGATCGACTGGTCGAACGCCGCGGCCGGCGAGCCGTCCATCGACGTGGCCGACACGTGGGTGCTGTTCGCCTGCGCGAGCCCGCCCGTCGGTGGGCTCGACCGCTGGATCGTCCCGATCGGCCGGCGCGTCATGTTGCGAGCGTTCCTTCACGGCGTCGACGCTGACGCCGCCCGGCGAGCCGTCCCCGCAGCCGTCGAGCGCCGGCGCGCCGATCCCCACCTCTCGTCCGACGAGAAGGCGCGGATGGATCGCTTCGTCGCCCGGGTCACCGGGTGACCGGATCGTGATCGCACCGGTGGGTGGTTCGGGCCTCGGACCGTGTTCGGAGGCCTGGGTACGCTCACCTCCGATGAACCTCGCCGTCTGGGTCGAGCGCAACGCCCGTCGTCTCCCCGACGCCCCTGCCGTCGCCGACGGTGAGCGCGTGCACGCGACGTGGCGAT
>JALOLG010000329.1 GCA_025456105.1 Ilumatobacteraceae bacterium
CACCCCTCCGTCGGGCGAGACCACCCGCACCAGGTGGGCACCGGGCGTCGTCACCTCGATCGTGCCGATCCGCTCGCCCTCCTCGCCCGCCCGCTCGTAGCCGGGGCCCTCGGTGTCGTCGACCTCCACCAGCCGCCCGTCGGGCGCGATCACCTCGATCTCGAGCCCCTCGCCCGAGCCCACCGCCTGCTCGCAGTCGCCGGGCAGCGCCGGGGCCTCACCCTGCGGCTCCAGGTACACGGCGTACGCCCCGGTCGAGCGCATCTCGATCGTCGTCTCGCACCCAGCCGCCGCTCGCGCCAGGTCGGCGACGGCATCGTCGAGTCGGCGCTGGTCGACGAACCACGCCGCCACCACCGTCGCGATCGCGAGCACGATCGCGCCGACGCCGAGGCCCACCAGCAGGCGTCCGCGCCTCACGCCACCCCGAGACGCCGAGCCACCAGCGCCAGCTGCTCGTCGGGCTGCACCACCGCCACCCGCACGTAGCCGGCCGACGCCGCGCCGTAGAACTCGCCCGGGCTCACCAGCGCACCGCCGTCGGCGGCGAGCCGCCGGGTGAACGCCCAGCCGTCACCGGCGTCGAACCACAGGTAGAACCCGCCCGCCGGCTGGGGCACGTCGATCCCCGACCACCGACCGAGCACGTCGGCCATCAGCTCGAGGCGGCGCCGGTAGCGGTCGCGCTGGGCCACGACGTGGTCGTCGTCGTCGAGCGCGATCACGCCCGCGGCCTGGGCCGGACCCGGCACCATCATCCCGACGTGCTTGCGCACCTCCCGCAGGTAGGCGACCAGATCGGCGTCGCCGGCGTAGAACCCGACGCGCACGCCGGCCAGGTTCGAGCGCTTGGAGAGCGAGTGCACCGCCAGCACTCCGTCGAGGCCCGACTCCAGGATCGTGCGACCCCGTCCGTCCCAGGTGAACTCGACGTAGCACTCGTCGCTCACCACCGGCACACCGTGCGACCGGCCCCAGGCCGCGGCGGCCTCGAGGTCGTCGAGCGCCCCGGTGGGGTTGCTCGGCGAGTTGACCCAGAGCACCAGCGCCCGCTCGGCATCAGCCGGATCGATGGCGGCGAGGTCCATCACACCGGCCGCGGTGGTCGGCACCGGCACCGCCCGACACCCGGCCAGGATGGCGCCCATCTCGTAGGTGGGGTAGGCGATCGCCGGATGGAGCACGGTGTCGCGGTCGGGCGAGCGCAGGCGCAGCCACTGCGGCAGCGTGCCCACGAACTCCTTCGTGCCGATGCAGGCCGCGATCTGATCGGTGGGCACGTCGACGTCGAAGCGACGGCCGATCCAGCGCTGCACCGCCCGTCGCAGGTCGGGCGTGCCGATGCTGGGCGGGTATCCCCGCTCGGCACCCGAGCTCGAGAGCGCTGCCACCACCGCCGGGAGCGGCGGGTCGACCGGGGTGCCGATCGACAGATCGACCACCCCGCCCTCGTGTCGCCCGGCCACGACCGCCAGGTCGTCGAGCCGGTCGTACGGGTACGGCGGCGGCACGAAGCCGGCCGTCATCGGACGGCCTCCACCACGAACTCGGCCAGCCGGCCCGCCGACGCCGACGACAGCCGCGCCCGCAGGTGCCAGCCGTCGGCCTCCTCGGCCGAGGCGACCACCTCGCCCTCGCGGTGCACCGCGGCGAGGACGTCGCCGCGGTCGTAGGGCACGACGAGGTCGACGAGCGCGCTCACCGAGCGCAGGCGATCGGCCAGGGCCCGCAGGAAGTCGTCGATGCCCTCGCCCGTCACCGCGCTCACGGCCACCGCGTCCTCGTGCTCGGCGACGATCTCCTTGGCCGCGTCGGGCGCGAGGTCGAGCTTGTTCACCACGAGCAGCTCGGGCACGTCGGCGGCGTCGATCTCGCGCAAGACCGCTCGCACCGCCTGGATCTGGCCCTCGGGATCGTGCGCCGAGGCGTCGACCACGTGCACGAGGTGGTCGGCGCGCGCTGCCACCTCGAGCGTGCCCTTGAACGCCTCCACCAGGCCGTGCGGGAGGTTGCGCACGAAGCCGACCGTGTCGGTGAGCAGCACCGGCTCGCCGCCGGGGAGCGACAGGCGCCGCGTGGTGGGGTCGAGCGTGGCGAACAGCCGGTCCTCGGCGAGCACGCCGGCGTCGGTGAGGTGGTTGAGCAGCGTCGACTTGCCGGCGTTCGTGTAGCCCACGATCGCGACGTTGGCGAGACCGCTGCGGCTGCGCTGCTTGCGCTGCAGCTCGCGGGTCTCCGCGAGCTCGCGGAGGTCGCGCTCGAGCTTGGTGACCCGGCGCATGATGCGGCGGCGGTCGACCTCGATCTTCGTCTCGCCACCACCGAAGCGCGCCCCCACGCCGCCGCGCTGTTGCGCCAGCTTGCGGTCGGTGCCGCGCCGGAGCCGTGGCAGCCGGTAGCGCAGCAGCGCGAGCTCGACCTGCGCCTTGCCCTCGAGGGTGTGGGCGTTCTGGGCGAAGATGTCGAGGATCACCGCCGTGCGATCGATGGCCGTGCGCCCGAGCAGCTTCTCGAGCTGGTACTGCTGGCCCGGCGACAGCTCGTTGTCGAACACCACGGTGTCGGCGTCGACGGCGAGGCACAGCTGCTTCAGCTCCTCGGCCTTGCCCTTGCCGATGTACCAGGTGTGGTCGGGCGCGTCGCGGCGCTGGACCATCCGCGCCACCACATCGGCGCCGGCCGTGTCGATGAGCAGCTCGAGCTCGTCGAGGCTCTCGTCGGTGTCCTCGTCGTCGCTCCCGGGCAGCGTGACGCCGACGATCACGATCCGCTCACGGACGGTGCGATCGATGAGGGTGGCGCCGAGCGCCTCACCGTACGGGTTGCTCACGCGTCACCTCCCTGCTCGTGGCCGAGGTCGACCTCGACCTCCACGCTCGCCACCTTGCTCGCCGGACCGGCCAGCGTGACGGCGCCACCGTGCACCGCGACCCGGGCGGTGCCGCCGTCCATGTGGACGATCACCTCGGCGACGCTCGCCGGCACGAGACCCCACTGCACGGCCGCCCACGCCGACGCGCAGGCACCCGTGCCGCAGGCCTCGGTGATCCCGGCCCCGCGCTCGTGCACCCGCATCGTGATCGCATGCGGCTCGGGGCCGGGCTCGACGATCTCGAGGTTCACGTGGGGCACCTTGGCCCCGAGGTGGGCGAGGTCGACCACGCTCACGTCGTCGACGCCCACCACGCTG
>JALOLG010000025.1 GCA_025456105.1 Ilumatobacteraceae bacterium
ACGATGACGAGGGGTGGGAGAGCGTCGCGATGGTGATCAGTGGCCGAGGTGGGCGGGTGGGTAGCCGGTGATCTCCTCGATCACGGCCTCGGCGGCGGCGAGGCGGGGCTCCATCACGTAGATCCGGGCCATCGGCTCGCGGGCCCCGAAGCGCAGGTGCGAGGTGAAGTCCTCCGACATCACGGCGGGGATGTCGCGCTCCCACAGCTCGTGGAGCACCAGCTGGGCCTGCCACAGCGGCAGCCACGCCGCCTCCACGGTGCGCTCCGGATCGGGTGGGCGCGGCTCGTGCGGTCCGAGCATCCATCGCAACAGGCCCATCCCCAGCGAACGCTACGAGTGGTCGGCAGCGCTGTCCAGATGGGCGCCCACGATGCCGCCGGTACCATCGAGTGCCGACAACGACGTCATGGGGAGGAACCCGATGAACCGCATCCACCACTGGATCGACGGCCGGTCGGTCGAGGGGCGCTCGGGCCGGGTCGGCCCGGTGTTCGACCCCGCCACCGGCGTGCAGCAGGCCGAGGTCGACCTGGCCGACGTGAGCGAGGTCGACGCGGCCGTGGCGGCGGCGAAGGCGGCCTTCCCGGCGTGGCGCGCCACCAGCCTGGCCCGGCGCGCCGAGGTGATGTTCCGGTTGCGCGAGCTGCTCGACGCGAACCGCAAGGAGCTCGCCTCGATCGTCACCGCCGAGCACGGCAAGGTGCTGTCCGACGCGCTCGGCGAGGTCGCTCGTGGGCTCGAGAACGTCGAGTTCGCGTGCGGCATCCCGCAGCTGCTGAAGGGCGGCTACAGCGAGCAGGCGGCCACGGGTGTCGACGTGTACTCGATCCGCCAGCCACTCGGCGTGGTGGCAGGCATCACTCCGTTCAACTTCCCGGCGATGGTGCCGCTGTGGATGCTCGCCAACGCGCTGGCGTGCGGCAACACGTTCGTGCACAAGCCGAGCGAGAAGGATCCGTCCGCGTCGCTGTTCCTCGCCGACCTGCTCACCCAGGCGGGCCTGCCGGTCGGCTGCTTCAACGTCGTGCACGGCGACAAGGTGGCCGTCGACCGGCTGCTCGAGCACCCCGACGTGGCGGCCGTGAGCTTCGTGGGGTCCACGCCGATCGCCCGCCACATCTACGAGACGGGCACGCGCAACGGCAAGCGGGTGCAGGCGCTCGGTGGCGCCAAGAACCACATGCTGGTGCTGCCGGATGCCGATCTCGACATGGCCGCCGACGCCGCCGTGAGCGCGGGCTACGGCTCGGCGGGCGAGCGGTGCATGGCGATCAGCGTCGTGCTCGCCGCCGAGTCGATCGCCGACGACCTGGTGGAGCGGATCGCGGCCCGACTGCCGTCGCTGCGCACCGGCCCCGGCACCGAGCCCGACAGCGACATGGGGCCGCTCATCACCGGCGAGCACCGCGACCGCGTGCGGTCGTACGTCGACCGGGCGCCCGAGGAGGGTGCGTCAGTGGTGGTCGACGGTCGGGCCGAGACCGAGCGCCCCGGCTTCTTCATGGGCCCGACGCTGCTCGACCACGTGCGTCCCGGCATGGCGTGCTACGACGACGAGATCTTCGGCCCGGTGCTGTCGGTGGTGCGCATCTCCGGGTACGACGACGGGATCCGGATGATCAACGCGAACCCGTACGCGAACGGCACCGCGATCTTCACCCGCGACGGTGGGGCGGCCCGGCAGTTCCAGTTCGACGTCGAGGTCGGCATGGTCGGCGTCAACGTGCCGATCCCGGTGCCGGTGAGCTACTACAGCTTCGGCGGCTGGAAGGCCAGCCTGTTCGGCGACACCCACATGTACGGCCCCGAGGGCGTGAGCTTCTACACCCGTGGCAAGGTGGTCACGAGCCGCTGGCCCGACCCGTCGACGAGCACCATCGACCTCGGCTTCCCCCAGAACCGCTGACCCGAGTGCCAGCGGCTATCCGAGTGCAGGCGGCCGCAGGTGCGGTCCGGTGGCACTCGGGCGGACGTTGGCACTCGGGTCACACCGTGTGGCGGTCGGCGACCTCGAGGGCCTCGTCGATGATGGCGAGCCCCTCGAGGGCCTCGTCGTCGCTGATGGTGCACGGCGGCACGACGTGCATCCGGTTGAAGTGGGTGAACGGCCACAGGCCGCGCTCCTTGCACGCGTTCGCCAGCTCCACCATGGGTGCTGCCGACGGCCCGCTCGCGTTGTAGGGGACCAGCGCCTCGCGGGTGCTCCGATCGCGGACCAGCTCGATCGCCCAGAACACGCCGAGGCCGCGCACCTCACCCACGCTCGGGTGCCGCTCGGCGATCTCTCGCAGGCGCGGCCCGATGACATCGTCGCCGAGGTGGCGGGCGTGGTCGATGATGCCCTCCTCCTCGAAGATGTTGATGCTGGCGACGGCGGCGGCGCAGGCGAGCGGGTGCCCCGAGTACGTGAGGCCACCCTGGAACGCGCGCTCGCGGAACGTCTCGGCGATCCGCTGGCTGATCACCACACCGCCGAGCGGGACGTAGCCGGAGTTGACGCCCTTGGCGAAGCAGATCAGATCGGGGGTGACGTCCCACCGGTCGACGGCGAACCACTCGCCACACCGGCCGAACCCCGCCATCACCTCGTCGCAGATCATCACGATCCCGTGCTCGTCGCAGATGTCGCGCACGCCCTGGAGGTAGCCGTCGGGCGGGACGAGGATGCCGTTGGTGCCCACGACCGTCTCGAGCGCGATGGCGGCCACGGTGTGCGGACCCTCCACCATGAGCACGTCGCGCAGGTGCTGGAGCGCTCGGACGCACTCCTCGGCGTCGTCGGCGGCGTGGAACGCCGACCGGTACGTGTACGGGCCCCAGAACTTCACCGCGCCGGGGATGCCCGGCTCGTTCGCCCAGCGCCGCGGGTCGCCGGTGAGGGTGATCGCGCCCGCCGTCGCGCCGTGGTAGCTGCGGTAGGTGGTGAGCACCTTGAGCCGGCCGGTGTGGGCGCGGGCGATGCGGATCGCGTTCTCGGCCGCCTCGGCGCCGCCGTTGGTGAAGAACACCATGTCGAGATCGCCCGGCGCGCGCTCGGCGATGAGCCGGGCCGCCTCGCTGCGGGCGTCGTTGGCGAAGAACGGGGCGATCGTGCACAGCCGGGCGGCCTGCTCCTGGATCGCGGCGACGAGCTTGGGGTGCTGGTGGCCGATGTTCATGTTGACGAGCTGGCTCGAGAAGTCGAGGTAGCTGCGTCCCTGGTCGTCCCAGAACCTCGAACCGGCGGCGCCGGCGACCACCAGCGGCGCGATCGCGCCCTGCGCCGACCAGGAGTGGAACACGTGGGCGCGGTCGTTGGTGAACGCGCTCGCGAGGAGCGGGGACTCGTCGAGCTGGGTCATGTCCGCCAGCGTACGCGGGCCCGTCGCGACCGCGGTACGGTCCGCCCCCATGGGTGAGATGGTGACCTTCCCGAGCAACGGCTCCACGTGCGACGGCTACCTGGCCGACGGCGGCGGCCCCGGCGTGATCGTGATCCAGGAGTGGTGGGGGCTCGTCCCGCACATCCGCGACGTCGCCGACCGGTTCGCCGCCGAGGGGTTCACGGCCCTCGCGCCCGACCTGTACCACGGCGAGTCCTCGTCGGAGCCCGATGGGGCCGGCAAGCTCATGATGGCGCTCAACCTGGCCACCGCCGCCAAGGACCTGTCCGGTGCCGTCGAGCTGCTCCGCCAGCGCACGGGCCGTGAGCACGTGGGCGCCGTCGGCTACTGCATGGGCGGTGGCCTCGCGCTCGTGCTGGCCTGCCAGCGGCCCGACGCCGTCGCCGCGGTCGCTCCCTACTACGGCGTGATCCCGTGGGAGTCGGCTCAGCCCGACTGGTCGGCGCTCGCCGCGAAGGTGGTCGGCGAGTACGCGGAGAACGACGGGTTCTTCGGGCCCGAGCCCGTGCGCGCGCTCGAGTCGCAGCTGCGCGCCCTCGGCAAGGACGCCACGCTGCACATCCACGCCGGCTGCGACCACGCGTTCTTCAACGACACCCGTCCCGAGGTGTACGACGCCGCGGCATCGGCGACCGCCTGGGCCCGAACGGTCTCCCTCCTGCGCGACACCCTGTGAAGTAGGGTCCGCGCCATGGCGCGACGGCTGACCCTGCTCCTGACGATCCCGCTCCTCGCGGTGGCCGCCTGCGGCGGCGACGACGGTGGATCTGCCTCCACCGAGGACTGGTGCGATCTCGCTCGTGAGGTCGAGTCGACCTTCGACGAGGGTGACGCCGTCGACTTCACCGACCCGGCGGCCGTCGAGGAGCAGTTCCGCAGCTCGGTCGAGGTGCTGCAGCGCGCCGCCGATGCGGCACCGGAGGAGATCAGCGACGACGTCCAGACCACGGTCGAGGCGTTCGAGGAGCTGGTGGGTCTGCTCGAGGACGCGGACTTCGACTTCCTCGCCATCGACCAGGCGGCGTTCGAGGAGATCGGCGTTCGGGCCGAGGAGGCATCGGCGAACATCGAGGAGTTCAACGAGACCGAGTGCGGCATCCCGGCGTCGGGCAGCAGCGACGAGAGTGGCAGCAGCGACGACACGGTCGCTGACGACTCGACGGGCGACGACTCGACCGGCGACGACTCGAGCGGCGACGACTCGACCGGTGACGACAGCTCGAGCGGCACCCTGCCCGAGAGCGGCAGCATCCGCGACATGCTCGTCCAGCAGTTCACCGCCATCGGTCTCACCGAGGAGGAGGCGACCTGCATCGCCGACAAGGTCGACATCAACGACCCGGCGATGACGAGCGGCGATCCGACCGCGATGCTCGACCTGTTCGAGGAGTGCGGGATCGACATGGCTCGCCTCGCCGAGCTCGGTGGCGGCTGACCCTCGGCCCGGGCGCTGATGTTCGACGCCGTCCTGTTCGACGCGGGCGGTGTGCTCGTCCTGCCCGACCCCACGGTGCTGGGGCCGCTGCTCGTGCCCTATGGCGCGGCGATCGACGTCGAGTCGCACCGCCGGGCTCACTACGCCGGCATGGCCGAGAAGTCGCGGGCCGGCGCCCACGAGGTCGACTGGGCGGAGTACGACCGTGGCTACGTCGAGGCGCTCGGGGTGCCCGATGAGCACGCCGAGGAAGCCGCGTACGTGCTGGGCCGCACCCGTCACGCCCACATCTGGCGGTGGCGGATCCCCGGGAGCACCGAGGCGCTGACCGCGCTGCACGCCGCGGGTGTGCCGACGACAGCCACGTCGTGGGGGTGGCCAAGCCCGACCCGGCGATCTTCGAGCATGCGCTCGTGCACTTCGAGGGCATCGACCGGGCGCGCATCGCGTACGTGGGCGACTCGGTGACGATCGACGTCGGTGGTGCGCGGGCCGCCGGCCTCACGCCGGTGCTGGTCGACCCCTACGACGACCACCCCGAGCTCGACGCCGCCCGGGTGCGCGAGCTGTCGGAGCTGGTGGCGCGGCTCGTGGCCGGCTGACGGCCTCGCTCAGGTGCCGGCGTCGGTGACCAGCCGGCGGGCGATCACCTTCAGGCACAGGGTCTCGTCGGCGCCTTCGAAGATCGACAGCACCCGGGCGTCGACGAACAGGCGGCTGACGGTGTACTCCTCGGCGTAGCCGAAGCCGCCGTGGATCTGCATCGCCTCGCGGGTGACCCACTCGGCGGCCTTGCACACGTAGGCCTTCACCATGCTCGCCTCCATCGCGCCCTGGCCCTTGGCCATGAGGGTGGCGACGGCGTACGAGAACTGCCGGCCCGCCTGGATGAGCACCGCCATCCGACCGAGCTTGGCCCGCGTGAGCTGGTACTCGACGATGTTCGAGCCGAACACGCTGCGGTTCTGGGCGTACTCGAGCGCCTGCTCGTAGGCGGCCTGCATCACGCCGACGGCCCGGGCGGCGGTCTGCAGCCGACCGTTCTCGAAGCCCTCCATCTGGTAGTAGAAGCCGCGGCCGAGGCCGGTCTCCTCACCCACCAGGTGGTCGGCGGGCACCCACCAGTCCTCGAGCGCGATCTCGTAGGAGTGCATCCCCCGGTAGCCGATCGTGTCGATGGGACGGCCCTCCATCCGCCCCACCCGACCCTCGACCGGGTCCTGGGTGAAGACGAACCCGTGCGCGTCGCCCCGTGGCTTGGGCACCACGAACAGCGACAGGCCGCGGTGCGTCTTGGAGCGATCGGGGTCGGTGCGGGCCAGCAGGGCGAGCGCGTCGGCGCGGGCACCGAACGTGCACCACGTCTTCACGCCGTTGATCACGTAGCCCGGTGCGCCATCGGGTCCGGTGGCCGGCGTGGCCGTGACCTTGATGCCGGCCACGTCGCTGCCGTAGTCGGGCTCGGTGACGGCCACGGCGGGCATCACCTCGGCGGCGGCGAGCTTCGGGAGCCACGTCTGCTTCTGCTCCTCGGTGCCGCCGCGCACGAGCGCACGGGTGAGGATCTCGGGCCGCGTGATGAGCGAGCCGCCGATGCCGAGGCTCACCCGGCTCAGCTCCTCGGTGGCCACCACCATCGCGGTGTACTCGTCGTCGCCGCCCTCGGAGAACCCGCCGTACTCGGCCGGCACGCTCAGACCGAAGGCGCCGAGCTCGGCGAGGCCGGTGATGATCTCCTCGGGGACGTCCCCGTTCGTGCGGTGCACGTGCTCGGCGTGCGGCCCGATGACGTTCTGGGCGAACGACCGGAACGTGTCCTGCACCATCTCCATCTCGCCGCCCAGGTGGCGCGGACCCGGGAGCTCGGCGAGCGAGGCGAGGAACGCCGGGTCGCGGTAGGTGGCCATGAAGCTGCGCGCCGGGTCGAACACCGTCGGCTCGATGCCCCACAGCGACTCCCGCCCGAGCGTCTTGGCGGCCAGGTCGTGCACCATGTCGGCCGCGTAGGCGCAGGTGATGCGCGCCTCGACGTCGCCCTTGCCGCCGTAGTCGAGCAGCGACCGGGCGGTGGCGACCGCCGATGCAGCGTGCGCGAGGTCGTAGGCGAAGACCTGGTGGACCTCGGGGCCGCCGGCCTCGGCGAGCCGACGGACGGCCGCCCCCACGACGCGGTCGGCGAGATCGATGACATCGGCGGCCACCGTGAGATCGGGCACGGACAGGTCGTGGTCGGACATGCTCCGGACGATAGTTGCGGCGGATCGATCGCCACCTTCCCGGCTCGGGTCGCCATGCTGTGACTCGTGTCCGTCTCGCTCACGGTGTTCTGCGGCTCCAACCGGGGTGTCGGCGAGGCCTACGCCGAAGCAGCAGCCGAGCTCGGCGCCGAGATCGCACGTCGCGGGATCGACCTCGTGTACGGCGGGGGCCGGGTCGGCCTGATGGGGCTGGTCGCCGACGCCGCGCTCGCCGCGGGCGGCCGGGTCACCGGGGTGATCCCGCAGCACCTGGTGGACGCCGAGGTCGCACACGGTGGGCTCACCGAGCTCGTGGTGACGGCCTCGATGCACGAGCGCAAGGCGCGGATGATCGCCGGGTCCTCGGGGTTCGTGGTGCTGCCCGGCGGCTTCGGCACGTTCGAGGAGGCGCTCGAGGTGGTCACCTGGAACCAGCTCGGTCTCGTGGCCGCACCGGTGGTGTGCCTCGACGTCGACGCGTTCTTCGTGCCGCTCGTCCAGCAGGTCGGGCGCGCCGTGCAGGCGGGCTTCGTGCGGGCCGAGCACGCTCGGCTGCTCACCATCGTCGGCACGGCGAGGGCAGCGGTCGACGCTGCGCTCGCGCCGCCGCCCCCACTCGTCCCGAAGTGGATCGAGCCCTGAGCGTCACTCCCAGCGGAACGCGCGCACGGCGAGCGGCGCACCGATGGCGACGATCGCGAGGAGGATGAGCCACGACCCGTCCGGATCGAGCTCGAGCCAGCCGTGCTGCATCACCCGGACCGCGTGCCACATCGGCGTCGCGGTCGAGATCGCGCGCATCGCATCGGTGAGCACCTCAGGTGGCGGGCCGGCACCGCCGAGGAAGAGCATCACGAACCACAGCAGCATCCCGAGGGCTTGCGCCGATCGGGCCGTGGGGAGCACGGCGCCGAGCAGCACCCCGAGGGTCGAGAACGCGAGGGTGCTGGTGACGAAGCCGAGCAGCACGATGGGGATCGACCAGGGCCCGACGAAGTCGTACACGATCGTGGCGGTCACGAGGAGCACCACGACGCTGACCGCCGAGATGACGATCGCGACCCCCAGCTCGGCCATCGCCACCTGCCACGCGGTGATCGACGATGCGTGGTACCGCCGGAGGACCCCTCGCTCGCGGTTGCCGGCGAGATGCGCCGGCACGCTGATCAGGCACACCGAGACCACGACGAGCGCGACGTAGGCGGGGACGTAGTAGTCCATGGCGCCGACGCCTCGGTACACGGGACCGCCGGTGTCGAGCTCGCCGGGCTCGTTGCCGAAGACACCCCCGAGGATCAGCAGCACGATGACCGGGAGGGCGAGTGAGAACAGCACGGTCATGGGGTCGCGGATGAACAGCTTCAGCTCGAGGCGGGTGAGCTCGGCGGTCGTCCTCACGTCGCGCTCCCGTCGCCCGTGATGGCGAGGAACGCGTCCTCGAGGCTGCCACGGCGGATCTCCAGATCGATGGGGGCATCGCCGTGCGCGACGAGCGCCGCCGCGACGCGCGCGAGCACTGGCCCGGTGCCGCGAACGATCACCCGTGTGCCGTCCTGCTCGACCGTCGCGACGCCGTCGACGTGGCGCACGAAGTCGATGTCGGCGAGGTCCGTCGAGAACGTGACCTCGGACCTGCCGGCGAACTCGGCGATCAGCTCCGCCGTCGTGCCGAGCGCGGCGACGCGGCCGCCGTGGATCACCGCGATCCGGTCGCAGAGGTGCTCGGCCTCGTCCATGAAGTGGGTGACCATCACGACGGTGGTGCCCTGGTCGCGGAGGTCGCGGACCAGCTGCCACACGACCCGTCGGGAGGACGGGTCGAGGCCGGTCGTCATCTCGTCGAGGAAGACCAGCTCGGGCCCGTTGACCACCGCCAGCGCGACCAGCAGCCGCTGCTGCTGCCCACCCGACAGCGTGCTGAACGCCCGGTTGCGGAGGCCCCCGAGATCCCATCGCTCCATCACGTCCCGCCAGTCCGGCCCACCGGGTGCGAGCGACGAGAAGAAGTGCAGCGCCTCCCACACCTTGATGCGATCAGGGAGCGCCGACTCCTGCAGCTGCGCGCCGATCCGCTGGCGCAGTCGGCCGGCCTCGGTGCGCGGGTCGAGACCGAGCACGTCGATCTCGCCGGCGTCGGCGCGCCGGAGGCCCTGGAGGCACTCGACCGTCGTGGTCTTGCCCGAGCCGTTGGGCCCGAGGATGCCGAAGATCTCGCCCTGGCGGACGCCGAAGCTCACGTCCTCGACCGCCACCACGCTGCCGTAGCACTTGCGCAGGTGCCGGACGTCGAGCGCGACCCTGGGACCGACGCGCGTCGCCATGCGATCGAGTGTCGCGCTGGGGCGCGGAGCGCTGTCAGGGCCGAAGGTCTCCGCTACGGTGCCGATCGGTGCGAGTCGCGAACCGTCCGGAGCTCCAGCGGCTGCTCGACGAGCTGTTCGCGCGACCGGCCGACCAGGGCACCAGCCTCGCCGCCGTGGTCGTGCACGAGGGCCACGTGGTGGCCGAGCGCTACGGCCATCAGCCCGACACGATGTTCGGACCGGGTGGTCCGGTCACGCCCGACACACCGCTGGTGTCGTGGAGCACGGCGAAGTCGATCACGCACGCGGCGGTCGGCATCGCCGTCGGCGACGGGCTCCTCGACCCGGAGGCGCCGGCAGCAGTGCCGGCGTGGCGCGGCACCGAGAAGGAGGCGATCACGCTGCTCGACCTCCTCGAGATGCGGCCCGGCCTGCGCTTCGTCGAGGACTACGTCGACGGCGACGTGTCGCACTGCATCGCGATGCTGTTCGGCGAAGGCGCCGGCGACCATGCCGCGTATGCGGCCGCCCTGCCGCTCGACCACCCACCCGGCACCGTGTGGAACTACTCGAGCGGCACCACCAACATCGTCTGCCGGATCCTCGGCGATGCGATCGGCGGCGGCGAGTCCGGCATGCGCGCGTTCTTGCGCGACCGTCTGCTCGGGCCGGCGGGCATGCACTCCGCCGATCCTCGCTTCGATGCCGCGGGCACCTGGGTCGGCTCGTCGTACGTGTACGCGACGGCGCGTGACTTCGCCCGGTTCGGCGAGCTCGCCCTGCACGACGGCGTGGTCGACGGGGTCCGGGTCCTCCCCGAGGGGTGGGTCGACCATGCCCGCACGTTCGTCGCCCACGACGACGCCGAGGGCGTGCCCGGCGGCTTCGACTACGGCCGGCACTGGTGGATGTGGCCGGACTTCGACCGGAGCCTGGCCGCGCACGGCTACGAGGGTCAGTACGTCGTGGTGCTCCCGGATCGCGAGCTCGTGATGGTGCACCTCGGCAAGACGCCCGCCGAGCAGCGCCACCACGTGGTGGCGGCACTGCGTGCTGTCGCCGAGACGGTCTGATCGGCCGCCGGGCGAGAGCCTGCGACCTAGTGTGGTGTTGGGCCGGGCCAGGCCCGGGCGACCAGATGGATCGGGCCGACGACGACATCGCCGCGGCGCTCGTCACCGGCGAGCTGCCGCCACTCGACCCTGATCCGTCGCGGCCGATCCCACGTCGCCGGCCGATCCGCTTCACCCTCAAGGTCGTCGCGTTCGCCGGCATCGTCTACTTCTTCGTCCTGCCGCTCATCCCCGGCTTCCGGCGCGCGTGGACCGAGCTGCAGGAGGTGCAGCCGGCGCTGCTCGTCGTCGGCCTCGTGCTCCAGCTGCTGTCGTGGCTGTGCTACGCGCTGCTCACGAAGGCGGCGCTCGGCCCGCACGGGCACATGGTGTCGGTCGGGCGCATGTTCCGGATCCAGATGAGCACCAAGGCGCTGGCCAACATCGTGCCGGGTGGCAGCGCCGCCGGCTCGGCGCTCGGCTACCGGTTGCTCACGCTCTCGGGCGTCCGGGGACCCGACGCCGGCTTCGCGCTCGGGACCGCCGGGCTCGGTTCGGCGGTGGTGCTCAACTGCCTGCTCTGGCTCGGCCTGCTCATCACCATCCCGTACCGAGGCGTCAACCCGCTCTACGGCATCGCCGCGATCGCCGGCATCCTCATGATGGCCTTCGCCGCGGCGGTGGTGTTCGGCCTGGTCGACGGGCAGGGCCGGGCCGAGAAGCTGGTGCGCTGGGTGGCGCGCAAGATCCACGTCAACGAGGACCGCGCCGCCAAGGTGGTGCGCCACGTCGGGCAGCGGCTCGAGGATCTCATCGCCGACCGGGCGCTGCTGCGGCGGGTGGTGTTCTGGGCGCTGCTCAACTGGCTGCTCGATGCGATGTCGTTGTGGGTCTTCGTGCGGGCCTTCGGCGAGGCCGTGCCCTTCGACGGCCTCATCGTGGCCTTCGGGCTCGCCAACGTGCTGGCGGTCATCCCGATCACCCCCGGTGGCCTGGGCATCGTCGAGTGGGTCTACATCCCGACGCTCGTGGGCTTCGGCGTGCCCCGCTCGGCAGCCACGCTCGGCGTCGCCGGGTACCGCATCGCGCAGTTCTTCTTCCCGATCGTGCTCGGCGGGCTGCTGTACCTGTCGCTGCGCGTCGGTCCGTGGAGCATCGAGCGGCACGAGCGCCTGAAGCGGCTCCGTGAGCTGGCCGAGGAGGACGTCGGCGAGAGCCGGATCGACTTCGCCATGCGCTTCGGCCGCTCGCGGGATCGGACGCCGCCGAACGGCGACCGGTAACGTCGCCGCCCATGACCGTGCACGACCGGCCGTTCGGCCGCTACCTCGAGGACTTCGTCGTCGGAGACGTCCTGCGCCACTGGCCGGGCAAGACCATCACCGAGTACGACGACCACCTGTTCTGCATGATCACCATGAACCACCACCCGCTGCACACCAACGACTGGTTCGCGGCCGAGAGCGTGCAGGGCCGCAACGTGGTGGTGGGCAACCTGGTGTACTCGCTCGTGCTGGGCATGAGCGTGCCCGACGTGAGCGGTGCCGCCATCGCCAACCTCGAGATCGAGACCCTCCAGCACAAGTTCCCGACGTTCCACGGCGACACGATCCACGCCGAGACGCGGGTGCTCGAGGTGAAGGAGTCGGCGTCCAAGCCCGATCGGGGCGTCGTCACGGTGGAGACCAAGGGCTTCAACCAGGATGGCAAGGAGGTCTGCTACTTCAAGCGCAAGGTCCTGGTGTGGAAGCGTGAGTTCGCCCCGGCGCGCACGCGCCCGTACGACGTCGACACCGCCTGGGACTGACCTGACGGCACCCTCGATCCACGCCGGCGACGTCCTGGTGTGGGGGCTTCCCCGGTTGCGGGATCTGCCCTGGCGGCAGACCCGCGAGCCGTGGGCGATCCTCGTGGCCGAGGTGATGCTGCAGCAGACCCAGGTGGCGCGGGTGATCCCGCGGTGGCGCGCGTTCCTCGAGCGGTTCCCGACACCGCCGCGATGCGCGGACGCGGATCTCGCCGACGTGCTGCGCGAGTGGCACGGGCTCGGCTACCCCCGCCGGGCGCGCAACCTGCACCTCGCAGCGGCCCGAGTGACCGAGGTGCACGGCGGGCACCTGCCCGACGACCTGGGGGCGCTGCTGGCGCTGCCGGGGATCGGCCCCTACACGGCCCGCGCGGTGCTCGCGTTCGCGTTCGAGCGCGACGTCGCGGTGGTCGATACCAACATCGCACGCGTGCTGGCGCGGACGACGGGGGAGCGGCTCACACCGAAACGGGTTCAGGCGACGGCCGACTCGCTGGTGCCGCTCCGCCAGGGATGGGCCTGGAACCAGGCACTGATGGACCTCGGCGCCACGGTCTGCCGACCGGTGCCGCGCTGCGACGAGTGCCCGGTGGCCCGATCGTGCCACTGGCACGTGGCCGGCCGGCCGGCGCCCGACCCGGCCGACGGCTCGGCCGGGGTGAGCGCTCGCCAGGCGCCGTTCGAGGGCAGCGCCCGTCAGGCGCGCGGGCGGGTGATGGCACGCCTCCAGTCGGGGCCCGCTCCGGTGGACGAGCTCGACCCGGCCGCGCTCGCGTCGCTGGTCGCCGACGGCCTCGTCAGCGTCACCGCCGGGTCGGCCGATCTCGCGCTTTCGTGAATGGGGGGTGTCGTATGGACACCCCCCATTCACGAAAGCGGTGGGGCCGGCTGGGTGACGGCGGCCAGGATCTCGTCGAAGGCGGCGTCGGCGTAGGCGCGCATCTCGTCGTCGGTGCGGTCCTGGATGGGGTGCGGCGTGAACACCCGTGACATCGCCGAGTAGCCGAGCGAGCGGGTCTGGGCCTCGGCGGCCGTGACGAACTCGGCCGAGGCGACGAACACCCCCGGCACCCCGCGGAGCTCGAGATCGCTGATGTCGTGCACACTGCACGACGTGCAGCTGCCTCAATCGGCGAGCGCTTCGATCACCACCTGGCACTCGGTGGCGATCTCGTGGCGGAGATCGACCGGGGCCGGCTTCGTGAACGTCGGCTTGCGGTAGCGGCGGACGTTCGCGCCGACCTCGGCGAGGCGCTGCTCGAGGCGGTCGAGGAACACGTCGCCGCGCGGCTTGGAGATGTCGAGCAGACCGACGGTGAGGCCCGCCAGCGAGGCGGGCCGGGCCACCCGGGCGCGCTCGGCCACCGAGCGCTCGCCGGTGGGGTCGAGGATCGTGCGCGTGGTCATCGGGACCTCCGTGGGGCTCAGTACGTGACCTGCCGGGTGACCGGTGTGCTGCCCACCGTACCGTTCGCCCAGCCGGCGATCAGCGCCGAGAAGAGTCCGGCACCACCGCCCGCGTAGGCGAGCAGCAACCCGTCGTCCCGGAACTTCGGGAGCGTCGACCCGGCGAACGCCGGCGGGAGCCCCTCGGCGATGCCGCCCGCCCCCCGCACGAGCTCGTCGCCGTCGAGCTGCAAGCGGGCGTGCAGCTCGGCGAGCACCCGGGCGCGGTCCCAGCCGGCGTCGGCGAAGACCCGACCGTGCTCGGGACCGAGCACGAGGATCGCGTCGAAGCCGAGCACGAGCTTGTGGTGGTGCATCACCCGCAGGTTCGCGGCGAGGCTCGCGGCGAGGCTCTCGGGCGTGCGCGACAGCTGGTCGACGATGCAGCGCGGTCCCTCGCCGGCGAACACCGTGAGCGCATCGGTGCCGTCGGGCACGCCCCGGGACGCCGCCAGCGTGCCGAACGGCGACTCGACGTCGTTCTCGGCGAAGCAGAACGACAGCTTGCCGGGGTTGCCGTGGGTGGCGCGGTCGACCTCGCCCGGTCGGCCGCCGCCGACGTTGCGGACGACGAGCTGCAGCGCTCGGCCGATCGTGGAGTTGGCGCGGTTGCCCTGCCCGAAGGCGTTGATGCCCGAGTTCATGCCGATGGCGCGCGTGCCCGGCCCGCTGCACACGATGACGGGGCCCACGGGCATCGTGGTGGCGAGCACGCCGTGCATGTTGAACACGTCGTTGCAGACCGCCTCGACCGCGGTGAGGACCCACGGCAGGTGCTCGGGGAGGCAGCCGGCCATGACGGCCGCGATCGCCACCTTCTCGACCGTGACGTCGACGAGGTCGGGCGGCACGGTGGCGACGATCTCGTGGGGCGCACGCGTCGTGCCGGTGAGCATGCGCAGCACCCGCTCCTCGGTGGGCGGCACGACCGGCAGCCCGTCGGTCCACCCGCGCTGGAACATCAGCTCGATCTCGTCCTCCAGATCGGCGATCTCGATGCGGCGCGACCGGAGCACGCTCGCACCGAAGCGCACGCGCAGCTCGTCGACCAGGTCGGGATCGACGCTCAGCGAGCCGCACCCCGGCCGGAACGCGGGCAGGTCGGGCCCGAGGCCGCTGACCCCGGTGA
>JALOLG010000330.1 GCA_025456105.1 Ilumatobacteraceae bacterium
GATCGAGCAGATGGTCGACGAGCACTGGTTCGGTGCGGTGGTGCCACCGCCGGTGCTGTCACGCCTCGGCGACGTCGCGCTCGTGGCCCGGGCGCCCGTGTCGTTCCACGACCCCGACGACACCGGCCCCTTCGAGCTGGTGTGCCGCCACGGGTCGCTCACGTCGGCCGAGGTGCGGGTCCCGTTGCTCGCCGGTGCCGGCTCCTGACACACTCGCCCTGATGGCCGACACCCCCGACCCTCCCGCCGCGCCCGCCAGCCCCGCCTCGGAGGCCGAGGTGGTGGAGGGTGCCGAGCTCGTCGTGTCCGAGCCGCCGGGCGAGCCCGTGGAGGCCATCACCGAGCCGGCGAAGGTGATGCGGATCGGGTCGATGGTGAAGCAGCTGCTCGACGAGGTGCGCCAGGCGCCCCTCGACGACGCCAGCCGCGAGCGTCTGGCTGCGATCTACCAGCGCTCGATCGACGAGCTGAGCGAGGCGATGTCCGACGACCTGAGCGAGGAGCTGCGCTCGCTCGCCCTGCCGTTCGACGACGACGCCACGCCGAGCGACGCCGAGCTGCGGGTCGCCCAGGCCCAGCTGGTGGGGTGGTTGGAGGGGCTGTTCCACGGCATCCAGGCCACGCTGTTCGCCCAGCAGGTGATGGCGCGCCAGCAGTTCGAGCAGATGCGCCAGCTCCCGGGGAGCGCGGAGGGGCCGCACGGCCGCCCCACCGACCGCCCCGGCACGTACCTCTGACCGGGCTGCTAGGTTCGGCGAAATCACACGCCTGTAACTCGCCGCCCCGACCTCCCGCCAGATGGATTCGTTCACCCACCTCCACGTGCACACCGAGTACTCGATGCTCGACGGTGCCGCCCGCCTCGACGAGCTCGTCGCCGCTGCCGTGGCCGACGGCCAGCCGGCGCTCGGCATCACCGATCACGGCAACATGTACGGGGTCCTCGAGTTCTACAAGGAGTGCCGCAGCCACGGGGTCACGCCGATCATCGGCACCGAGGCGTACATGGCCCACGACCACCGCTCCGAGCGCCCCGCCCGGCGCGGCCGCGTCGACGACTCGGGCGGCGACACCGAGGGCGGCGGCAAGCTCTACTACCACCTCACGCTGCTGGCCGAGACCGACGTCGGGTACCGCAACCTCATCCAGCTCTCGAGCCTCGCGTTCCTCGAGGGCTACTACTACAAGCCGCGGATCGACTGGGAGCTCCTCGAGCGGTACCACGAGGGTCTGATCGCCACCACGGGCTGCCTGGGCGGTCACGTGCTGCAGTCGCTCCTGCAGGGCGACGAGCGTGGCGCGCTCGACAAGGCCGGTCGCCTGCAGGAGATCTTCGGCAAGGACCACCTGTTCGTCGAGCTGCAGGACCACGGCATCCCGGCCCAGCGCGAGACGAACCCCCAGCTCGTCGAGATCGCCCGCCGCATCGGTGCCCCGCTGCTCGCCACCAACGACTCGCACTACACCCACCGCCACGACCACGAGTCGCACGATGCGCTGCTGTGCGTGCAGACCGGTGCGCTCATCTCCGATCCGAAGCGCTTCAAGTTCGAGGGCGAGGAGCACTACCTCAAGCCGGCCCACGAGATGCGCCACCTGTTCCGCGAGCTCCCCGAGGCGTGCGACAACACGCTCTGGATCGCCGAGCGGGCGAACGTCGACATCACCTTCGGCGAGGCGCTGCTGCCCGACTTCCCGATCCCCGAGGGGTTCGCCGACGACCGCGCCTACCTCGACCACCTCGCGTGGGAGGGTGCCCGCCAGCGCTGGGGCGACACCTTGCCCCAGACCGTCGTCGAGCGGCTGGCGTACGAGCTGAAGGTGATCGGCGACATGGGGTTCGCCTCGTACTTCCTGATCACCTGGGACCTCATCAAGCACGCCCGCGATGCCGGCATCCGCGTCGGTCCGGGGCGCGGCTCGGCCGCCGGCTGCGCGGTGGCGTACTGCCTGCGCATCACCGACCTCGACCCCATCAAGTACGACCTGCTGTTCGAGCGCTTCCTCAACCCGAGCCGCGTGTCGATGCCCGACATCGACATGGACTTCGACTCCCGCTACCGCGACGAGATGATCCGCTACGCGGCCGAGCGCTACGGCCGCGACCACGTGGCCCAGATCATCACGTTCGGCACCATCAAGGCGCGCAACGCCGTGCGCGACGCCGCCCGGGTGCTCGGCTACCCGTACGCGGTGGGCGACAAGATCGCCAAGGCGATGCCGCCGCTCGTGATGGGCCGCGACACGCCGCTCAAGAAGTGCTTCGAGGAGGACCCGAAGTACGCCGACGGCTACAAGGCCGCCGCCGAGCTGCGGGCCATGTACGAGACCGACCCCGACGTGAAGCGCGTGGTCGATGTGGCCAAGGGCCTCGAGGGGCTGAAGCGCTCCGACGGCATCCACGCCGCTGCGGTGGTGATCACCAAGGAGCCGCTCACCCACTACCTGCCCGTCCAGCGCAAGCCCGAGTCGGGTCAGGACCCGGCCGAGGCGCCCATCGTCACGCAGTTCGAGATGGGCGGCGTCGAGAAGCTCGGCCTGCTGAAGATGGACTTCCTGGGGCTGCGCAACCTCGACGTCATCACCGACACGGTGGCGATGGTGCGCGCCCGCAGCGACCCCGACTTCGACATCGACGACATCCCGCTCGACGACCCGCTCACGTACTCGCTGCTCGCACGCGGCGACACGATCGGCGTGTTCCAGCTCGAGTCGCCGCCCATGCGCCAGCTGCTCAAGGCGATGGCGCCCGACTCGTTCGACGACGTCTCCGCCGTGCTCGCGCTCTACCGGCCGGGGCCGATGAGCGTGAACATGCACTACGACTACGCCGACCGCAAGAACGGCCGCAAGCCCGTCGAGCTGTTCCACCCCGACGCCGAGGACGTGCTCTCCGACACGTTCGGGCTGATGATCTACCAGGAGAGCGTCATGCGGGTGGCGCAGAAGTTCGCCGGCTACTCGCTCGCCGAGGCCGACAACCTGCGCAAGGCGTGTGGCAAGAAGATCCGCGAGCTGATGGCCAAGGAGCGCGACTCGTTCGAGGCCGGGTGCGAGCGCACCGGCTACGGGCGCAAGCTCGGCAAGGACCTGTTCGACGTCATCGAGAAGTTCGCCGACTACGCGTTCAACAAGAGCCACACCTACGGCTACGGCCTCATCACCTACCAGACGGCGTACCTGA
>JALOLG010000331.1 GCA_025456105.1 Ilumatobacteraceae bacterium
CGACGATCGATCGGCGGCGATCGACCACGTGCTCGCCGAGGGCCTGGCGTCGCTGGCCGAGCGCTGGACGCTCCACGACGGCGCCACCGGTGAGACCGAGACGGTCTGCATCGTCGAGGTGCGTCCCGGCACGGTCACGCTCGCGCTCGGCCACTACTCGCTGCCGGGTGTGCCGACGCGCGTCGTCGCGACCGAGCAGCTGGTCGCCGGCGAGTGGCGGCTCGAACGTCAGCAGCCGAGCGCGTAGGTCACCGCCGCACAGACGCGGCGCATGGTGGTGGCGTCGACGGTGCCGACGTAGGTGGTGAGCGTGGTCCGGGCGACCGTGTGCAGGCCGTCGCAGTTCGCGACCGACGGACGACTGAGCCCGACCTGGTGATGGTCGAGCTCGACTTCGGCGGCGAGACCTCGCGCTGACGTCGTGATCTCCGCGACGGTCACGAGGGCGCGGACGTCGAGGACCTCGCTCCGGGTGAGCACGAGCACCGGCCGTCGCTTGCGCCCGACCTCGGCCAGCCAGACCTCACCCCGCTTCACTCGTCGCCCCATGTCTCGGCCGCATCCCAGAACTCGTCGACCCGCTCCGGCTTGGTCAGGTACGCGCGCCGATCGGCCTCGACGAGCGCCGCTCGGACGGCCGCGGCCACGCCGTCGCGGGCGGCAGCCGAGATGTTCACACCCAGGTGGCGGGCCTGTTCGGCGAGGTCGTGCTCGATGGTGAAGGTGGTCCGGATCGTTCCTGCGGCCATAGCACAGAATGCTAGCGAGTGGTGCTATCAGTCTCGTCGCGACGTCGGCCGCTCCGGGAGCTCGACGGCTGTGCGTACGATCGCATGCATGACCGTGCGAGTCGTCCTGGAGCGCGGCCCGAAGGGCAAGAGGTCGGTGGCGTTCGCCGTCGACTGGCCGGGTTGGAGCCGTGGTGCCAAGACACCCGAGCTCGCGCTCGACGTGCTCGAGTCGTACCGCCCGCGCTACCGGCCGGTGGCCGAGCGCGCGGGGCTCGCCGGTGAGCTCGACGACACCGGGCCGCTCGAGGTGGTCGAGGATCGCATCGGCAACAGCTCGACCGACTTCTGGGGCATCTCGTTCACGCCGAGTGGACTCGAGACCGAGCCGATGGACGACGCCGAGCTCGAGCGCAAGATCACCCTCGTGCGCGCCTGCTGGGCCTACTTCGACGACGTCGCGGCGCGGGTGTCACCCGAGATGCGGCGCGGCCCGCGGGGCGGGGGACGCGACCGCGACCAGATCATCGGCCACACCATCCGGGCCGAGAGCCAGGACATGGCGAAGAAGGTCGGTGTCGGGGTGCCCGACGAGCGTGCGCTCACGCCCGAGGGTCTGCGCGAGCACCGCGAGCGCTACGTGGCGGCGATGCGGGCGTATCACGCCGGGGAGGTGAAGCGGATGCGGTCGTGGAACCTGCCGTTCCTCCTCCGCCACACCGGCTACCACGTGATGGACCATGCCTGGGAGATGGAGGACAAGGACCTCACGCCGGGCACGGGCTGACCGTCAGCCCGCCGCGCGGGGTTCGAGCACCACGACGGCGGTCTCCTGGCCACGCCGCGCCTCGAACGCGTCGAGGTCGCCGTCGATCTCCTGCCAGCGTGCCCACAGCCGCTCGCGCTCGGGGCCGGTGGCTGCCCGGCCGGTGACGAGGCGGACCCCGTCCTTGGTGCGCACCGTCGCGTGCGGGTTCGCCTGCAGGTTGAGCCACCACGCCGGCTCACCCGCGCCCCAGCCGTTCATCGCCATCGTCACCAGGTTCGGCCCGTCCTCGAAGTAGCCCACGACGACGTGACGGTCCTGGCCGCTGCGCCGACCGGTCACGGTGAGCCGGGCCGCGCCCCACCCGTTCGGCTTCGGGCGCCACAGCCCGAAGCGACCACCCGTCAGGCGCAGGACCCCTCGGTGCGCGTGCCAGAACGACACCACGACCCACCGTGGTGGCAATCTCGCGGAACCGCTGGCCATCTGCCACCTCCGGGTGCTGCACCGCCTCGCTCCGCGACGACGCTACGTCTCGGCGATCCAGGCGACCAGGGCCGCATGGCCCGACCCGAGCGCGGTCTCGACGGCGGCCGCGAGTCGTGCGAGGAGCTGGTCGGGTGCGATCTCGACACCAGCGTGCTCGGCGAGCAGCGCTCTGAGGAGACCCGCCTGGTCGGCCAGGAGCGTCCGCTCGTCGAGGTGCACGGCCACCGCCAGCACGTCGACGAGCTCGTCGGCGACGTCCTGCGCCACGCGGCGTGCGACGGCCGATGCGTCGGCGTGGTCGAGTGCGTCGGCCACATCGGACGCGAGCTGGGTCCGGCGGGTGACGATGTCGATGGTCGGCGGCCCGAGCGGGAGCGCGTGGTGCTCCGCGGTCGCGGGGTCGGGTCGCCATCTCGCCAGCATCACGCCGAGGTCCGACAGCGTCGCGGCGTAGCCGTCGGCCCCGATCGCCTCCCAGTGGGCGCCGCCGGCGAAGGCCCGGCCGCCGACGGCGACGGGCACGCCGGCTGCGTGGCCCGCCGCCACGCACGCCCGGGCGCCGAGCAGGTTCGCCGGCCGGGTGCACGACACCACCAGCACCTCCGCGTCGGCCGACCTGAGGTAGTCGGCGAGATCGTCGGCGGGGACGGAGGTGCCGAGGAACAGCGTCCGGTACCCCTCGTACGACAGCAGCGCCGCGGCCATCCGGGCGGGCAGCGTGTGGTCGTCGCCCTCGGCGCACACCACCACGACGGTGTCGGTGTCGACCGGCTGATCGAACGAGCCGGCGAGCATCGCGATCAGGGTCTCCACCGCAGCGGTGGCCACGTGCTCCTCGGAGATCGTGACGTCGCCCGTCGCCCAGCGATCGCCGGACTCCACCTGGATGGGCGCGAACACCTCCTCGATGATCACGGGCATCGGCGTGCCGTCGTGCATGAGGTCGATCACCAGCCGGTACGCGAGGGCGGCATCGCCCTCGCGCAGCGCGGCCGTCACGCCGAGTCGTGCCGCGGTGAGATCGTCGCTCATCGTGTCGCCCGGTCGGATCGCTGGAGCACGGCGCGAGTCTCGCGGGTCGGTGGCCCGACGCGCCGGACCGCCGGTCGCCCGACTGCTGCCGGGGACCGACGGTCCGGGGTGGGATGACCTCGGTTCAGCGTCGGGTCACACGTACCCGACGACGTCGACGAGGACGTTGCGCTCAGCGGCGGCTCACGCGTAGCCGACGGTGTCGATGATGACGTTGGCGGTGGTGCTGACGTAGATGCAGATGCCACCGGTGGGGGACAGGTCGACCATCAGCTCGTTGGCGATGGCGTAGTTGGTGCCTGCGGTGTAGTTGATGCTGCTGGTGGGCGGCGTGGTGCCGCAGGCGAAGGCGGTGGCGTAGCCAGCGCCGGTGGGTTCCACGATGGTGAGGTTGATCATCGCGGCCTGGGCGTCGGTGGGGATGCCTCCCCGCCCGGCGACCTGGACCTCGAGGGTCGTCCCGCTGGGAACCGGGTTGGGTCGGGTGTCGGCGAGGCGGGCCGGGGTGACGGCGGAGTAGCCGGACCCTTCGTGCACGTAGCCCTCGACG
>JALOLG010000026.1 GCA_025456105.1 Ilumatobacteraceae bacterium
ACGTGTCGCGCTCGCGGGCCCGCTCGATCAACCGGTCGACGGACGCCGTGTCGAGGTCGAGCTCCTGCAGCCGGGTGGTCGTGGTGTTGAGCAGCTGCTCCAGCAGCCCCGACGGACCGGTTGCGACGGCGCCCGCGATCGCGTCCTCCGCCCGCCGCTCGCGGAACGGGCGGGCGACCGCCTCGAGTCCTGCGGCGTAGTCGGTCTCGGCCTCGCTCGTCGTGATCGTCGCGGTCAGCTCGGCCACGGTGGCGTCGTCGTCGGACGCCGCGACGGTCGCCTCGGCTCCGGTGGTGTGGGTGCCGGACAGCACGGTGCGGCCGCCGACGCCGAGGCTGCCGGTGGTGGCCTGGCTGCCGCTGCGAGTGCCCGTGACCCGACCCTCTGCACGCGTCGTGCTCGCCTCGAGCGTGCTCGTCGTCGTGCCGCTCAGCGACGCCGGACCGACCCCCATGCCGATGCTCTCGGTGCTCGACGTCGATGCGGTGTCGGTGCGCGAGCGCAGCAGCGCGGGGTGCGACTCGGCGAACGACCGGAGGCCCTCCTCGGTCATGATGGTGCTCAGCTCACCGAACAACCGGTCGAACTCCTCGGCGTTCGCCGGGTCGAGGCGGAACACCATCGACACCGACTCGCCCTCCGAGCCACCCATCCCGCCGGTCATGCTCGCGACGCCATAGCCGAGCGTCCCGGATCCCGACGCCCGCGTCGACGCCCGGACCGTGAGGGTGACCTCGACCGCCGAGCTCGACCGGGCCACCCGCAGGCGGCGGCCGGTCGTGACGCCGCCGCTGAGCTCGACCCCCACCGAGCCGCGAGGCGAAGCGCCCGGTCCGGTGCCCGCGGCCGTGCGGCCGCCGGCACCCAGCGTGAGGTCGCCGCTGGCCGACAGGTCGAGATCGACGGCGTCGCCCTCGCGCATCGCTCGGGCATCGGTCGCCGACACGATCGCGGCCGGTGTCGCCGACCCGGCGGCCCGGGCCGCGCGCATTCGGGCGAGCAAGCCGTACTCGGGACGGCCGTCGGCCGAGCGACCCGACTCGATCTGGTGGAGGTCGCCGAGGTAGCCGCGGGCCTCGCTCTCGGAGTACACGCGCTCGTAGACGAGGTCACCCGCGACGCTGCCGCTCACCCCACCGGACCCGGTCACGCCCGCGGCTTCCTCCTCGAGGTGCCGCCCGGCGCTCGCCCCCGCCGCGACACCGACGTGGACCCGGAGGGTGATGCGGAAGCGCGGCGGGTCCCGATCGTCGAGGCGCTCCACGTTCACCGTGAACGAGCCATCGGCGGACGCCCGACGGCCCAGCTCGACGCCGCCCGTCGTGGTGGTCGCCGCCATCGACCTCGCCAGCCCCACACCACTGCCCTCCGCGCCGTGGATCGCCGACGCCGAGGTGGTCCTCGTGCGCTCGCTCCGCGTGCCGAAGTCACCGACTCGCTCCTCGGCCACGTCGGTGCGCGACCGGCCGACGCTCACCCGGCCGCCGCCAGCCGTCAGCGACGTGGTGCGGGCGGTCGACGACGACTCGACATCGCCGTACACGTTGGTGGTCGAGGTCGACTCGGTGCTCGTGCTGCTCACACCCCCGAGCCCGACGCTGGTGCTGCCGGCGTTCTCACTGGTGGTGCGCGTGCCGGCGGCGGGATCGGTCTCGGTGAGCGTGGTCGATCGGGCCCGCGTGACCCCCGACGGACCGACCGTGGTGCGCCGCGTCCGATCGACGACACCGCCCGCCTCCTCGGCGGTCGTCGTCGTGGTCGAGGTGACGCCGGTCGTGCCCACTGCGCTGGTGCGGCGGGTGCCGCCGACCACTCGGGTGGGCAGTGCGTCGGGGTCGACCTCCTCGCCGGCCTCGCGCGCCCGTCGCACCGCGAACTCGTCGGTCTCCTCGGTGACGACGCTGCGCTCCCGGGCCACCGGTACACCGGCCACTCGGGTGTCGGTCGCGGTGCCCACCACCGTGCGCCCACCCGGGAGCTCCGTCTCGCTGACGCTGCCGGTGGTGGCCACCCCGGGTGTGGTCGACACCACGGGCGTCACGGTGTGGTGCTCGGCCACCAGCTCGTCGTCGGGGAGCCGCTGCACGCCCCGCAGCAGCGAACCCACCGCGGCGTTGCCCGCGGCCGACGAGAGCAGGAGCAGGGTGGCGGCATCGGGAGCGAGCGGCGACGACGTCGTGCCGGCGACGGCGAGGTCGCGCTCGTCGGCCGGCCCCGCCCGGTGCCGTCGCTCCACGAGGAGCACGATCGCCGGTCGGTCGCGAGGCGGTCCAGCGGTGGCGGGCTCCTGTCGGTGCAGTCCTGGTTGCCCGAACGGGCAGCGTCGCGGTCGGGGTGTCGTAGCGTCACCGGCGATGGACGTCACGGTCGCTGCGGTCAACGAGATGGTCGCCCAGGGGTTCCCTGGTTCCACCAACATGTGCCACGAGCTCGGGCCCGACTACGCGGTCGCGCGCCTCGAGGTGCCGGCGACCGCGCTGCGCCCGGGTGGGTTCGTGTCGGGGCCGACGCAGTTCTCGGTGGCCGACGCCGCGCTCTGGTACCTCGTGTTCGTCGCGATCGGGCGGATCGAGCCGATGGCGCTCACCTCGGAGCTCTCGATCCGCTACCTCCGCCCGGCCCAGGGTTCGGTGCTGTGGGCCCGCGCCACGCTCGACGCGGCGGGACGCCGCAACGTGGTGGGCACCGTCCGGATGTGGATGGACGACCGCCCCGACCGCATCGTCTCCACCGCCCAGGGCACCTACGCCCTCCCCCTCCCCCGCCCATGACCGCTGATCGCCCGTTCTCGGTGACATCCGATGCGGATCCCGCAACGGACGTCACCGAGATCGCGATCGGCGACCCGGACGACGCCCGGGTCGCCGCGTACCGGCGGCTCAACGAACCGGCCCACCGGCGCGAGGTGGAGCGCGACGGGCTCTTCGTGGCCGAGGGCCCGACCTCGGTGGAGCGCCTGCTCGCGTCCGACCACCACGTGCGATCGGTGCTGGTGTCGACGACGAAGATCGACCGGGCGCGACCGCTGCTCGCCGACCACCCCGACGTCGACCTGCTCGTCGCCCCGCCCGAGGTGCTCGACGCGATCGTCGGGTTCCACCTCCAGCGAGGGATGGTCGCGGTCGCCGAGCGCCGACCGCTCGCCACGGTCGACGAGCTGATCGAGAGCGCCGACCGGATCGTCGTGCTCGAGGGGCTCAACGACCCGGAGAACCTCGGCGCGATCGCCCGCACCGCACGGGCACTGGGCGTCGACCGCCTGCTGCTCGACCCCCGGACCCTCGACCCCTACTACCGCCGCGCCGTGCGGGTGAGCATGGGCGAGATCCTGCACTGCCGCGTGGCCCGGGCCACCCGATGGCCCGACGACCTCGACCGGCTCCACGCCGCCGGGTTCGACACGTGGGCACTCACCCCGGCGGCAACGGCCGACGACCTGTTCGACCTCGCCGTCCCGGCACGGCTCGCGCTCGTCCTCGGTGCCGAGGGTCCGGGCCTCACCGCAGCCACGCTCGAGCGAGCCACGCGTCGCGTGCGCATCCCGATCACCCCAGGCGTCGACTCGCTCAACGTCGGCGCGGCCGCGGCCGTGGCCCTGGCGGTCACCCGACGGGTCGACCGGCACCTGCCGTGAGCGGCCGCATCAGCGCTCGAAGCAGGAGATGTTGAGCTCGTAGCCCTCGGCCGTGGTGACGACCAGGCGCCCGATCACGTCGTCGAGCAGGTACGACCCCTCGTCGGTGGACTGCTCCAGCAGCCCGGGCTCGGGCCAGCGGACCACGACCTGGGTCCCGTTGATGTTCACCTGGGTGTTGCGGGTGTCGGAGCCGCTCAGCCCGAACCGGGCGGGCCACTCGACGCCGTCGGGATCGACACCGCGGACGTCGGCGAACGCGATGTCGGCCGAGGTGAGGTCGCTGGTGTCGAAGTCGCACTGCCCCACCACGACGATGTCGAGATCCGGCCCGGTCAGGGTTCCCACGGCGTCGCCCGGCCCCGGGACGACCGGATCGTCACCGGCCGACGGTGCCGTCGTGACCGCGGCGGGTTCCGTCGGCGCGCCCGTCGTGTCGGACGGCGCCGGCGGCGCAGTCGCCGCCGCGGGTTCGGTCGCCGTCGGCTCGTCGGCGTCACCCGCCTCGTCGTCGGCCGACCCGCCGCACGCGGCGAAGGTGAGCATGGACACGGTGATGAGAGCTGCCCGTCGCATCCACTCGACCGTACCCGCGAGCAGCCCGACCCGTCAGAAGCCCCAGATCAGCGGGACGTAGAGCACCGCGAGCACGCCGTACAGGGCGAGGAGCGGGAGGCCGAGCTTCCAGTAGTCGCCGAAGCGGTAGCCACCGGGCTCCATCACCATCAGGTTCGCCGGCGTCGCCACGGGCGTGAGCAGAGCCGCTGCGGCCGACACCGTGATCGTCATCATCACCGGCGCCGGCGAGATGTCGAGCTCGGCGGCCGCCGAGATGCCGATGGGGATCACGATCAGCGCGGTGGCCGTGTTGGAGATCAGCTGGCCGAAGACCGCGGTGATGAGGAACAGGCCGAACAGCAGGCCGGTCGGGCTGTCGACCACGTCGAGCAGCGCCTCGGCGATGTCCTCGGCCGCACCGGTCTCGCGCATGGCCGTGGAGATCGGGATCATCGCGCCCACCAGCACGACGGTGGTCCACGAGATCCCGCGATACGCCTGGCGCGGCGTGAGCACCCCGAGCAGCACCATCGCCACGGCTGCGACGAGGCCGGCGATCGCCGGGGTCACGATGCCGGTGGCGAGGGCGACGACCATGCCCGCCACCACGATCAGCGCCTCGGTCGACTTCGGGCCGAGCGCCACCGCCTGGCGACGCACCGATCGGGGGTCGTCGACCGGGATCACGTTCGGGTCGGCGTCGACCTCGCGCTCGAGGTCCTCCCACCGTCCCTGCACGAGCAGCACGTCGCCGGGCTCGAGCACGCTCTCGCGCGGGCCGAGGTCGGAGCCGCCACGCTGCACCGCCACGATCACGAGATCGCCGCTGTCGGTGACCTGGCCCGGGTACACGCGTGCGCCGACGATTGCCGACCGAGGCGGCACGACGAGCTCGGCGACCCCGATGACCTGGTCGAGCGCGTTGCCGTCGCCGAGCGGCACGATCGGGTCGGCCTCCTCGGCCAGTCCGGCGACGCGCATGATCCCGTCGATCTCGTCACGCGGGCCGCGCAGCACCACCACGTCGCCGACGCCCACGGTGGCCGAGGGGTCGGTGCGGTGGTCGACGCCGTCGGCCGCCTCGCGCCGCACGAACGCGACGCCGTCGGGCAGGCGGTCCAGCAGGTCGACGACACGTCGGCCGACCACGAGCGACGTCGACGGCACCCGGAGCCGCGCCACCGCACGATCCGACAGGTACTGGCGACCGAGCGTGCGCGCGTGTGCGCTCAGGTCGGCGCCGAGCGTGGCGGGCCGGCGCACCGGCAGCACCTTCGGGCCGATCAGGATCGTGATCACGAGCGTGCCGAGCAGCAGGGGCACGCCCACGAGCGTGAACTCGAAGAAGCCGAAGGTGCCGGCACCCGCCTCGTCGGCGGCATCGGACACGAGCACGTTGATGGGCGTGCCCGTCAGCGCCAGCATCGAACCGGCGTGGGCAGCGAACGCGAGCGGCATGAGCAGCTGCGAGGTCGGCATGCCGAGGCGCATCGCGGTGACGACCGCCATCGGCAGCAGCGCCGCGACCGCCCCGTTCACGCTGATCAGCGCCGTGAGCAGGGCGACCATGAGCATCACGGCGATCAGCAGCTGGCGCGGCCCGCCGCCCGCGCGGCGCACGAGCTGCTGGCCCGCCCAGGTGGTGATGCCCGTGGAGTCGATCGCCTCGCTCACGACGAACAGCGAGGCGATGAAGATCACCGTGGTGTCGCCGAAGCCGGCGAGCGACTGCTCGACCGTGAGGATGTCGGTGGCCACGAGGGCGAGCGCCGCGCCGATGGCGACGATCTCGACCGGGAGCCGGTTCCAGACGAACAGGACGACGACGACGCCGAGGATCGTCAGCAGAGTCGCCACGTCGGACACCGCCGGACTGTAACCCTGGCCCCCGCACCGATGCCCGGCGAGCGCGGCGGTGGCCGGTCACTCGCGCGGGGCGCGTCCGCTCAGGAAGTCGATCGAGCGGGTGACCGTGGCGGCAACGAACCGCTCGAGCTTGGGCGCCGCCATGAAGCGGGCGGTCGCGTCGAGGGGGAGGGTCGAACCGAGCCGCAGCGCCTCCTCCGTGGCAGCCACGCTCATCTTCACGGCGTGGGCGTGAACGATGAACGCCGTCGTGCCATCGAGGAGCGCCTCGTGCTGGAGCTGCCGCCCGTACTCCTCGAGGTCGGCCGCACGCGGCTCCACCTCGGCCCGCGGCGCGATCCCCGCGTGCCACTCGTGGCGACCGGTCCAGTTGGCGAGGAAGGCGGTCCACAGCACCAGGCGCACGAGGTCCGGCGTCACCGTCCCGGAGCTCGCGGCGTGCCAACGGGCGGCGTTGGCGTAGGTGAGGCCGTGGGTGATGTCGAGCCACCCGAAGTCGTCGTGGAAGTCGCGCTCGCCAGCGACGTCGTAGCGCAGCAGGCGCTCCGACACGGCGGTGGTCACCACGTCGAGGACGGCGTCGAGCGAAGCACCGCGACGCAGTGCTGCGCCGGTCGCCACCGCCGCCTCGGTGCGATCGGCGCCGAGCAGGGCAGCGAGCAGCCGTCCGTCGTCGGCCCAGGCCGGGTCCGGATCCGCGGCGGCCTCGGCGAGCGAGCGGAGGTCGAGCTGCTCCACGCCCCGGAGGAACAGCCGGGCGTACGGGAGGGTGTCCTCGCGCGTGCCGTACACGATCGTCGGCACGAGGTGCGGCAGCACGGTGTCGGCGCGGTCCCACCCGATCCGCTCGAGCAGCTGGAACGCCTTCTGCGCGTAGATCGCCCCGTGGCCGTACGACAGCAGGTGGTCGGTGACGACGTCGGTGAACCAGGGCCGCAAGTCGTCGGGGCCCGCTCCCTGCTCGATCGCGCCCCGCACGAGCGCCTGGGCGGGCTCCAGCCGCTCGGCCTCGACGTGGCGCCGGAACTCGGCGCGGGCGTCGACGGGCAGGGTGGCGACCGGGTCGGGGAGCGGCTGCGCCGGCCGGTCGCGCTCGCTCTCGGCCACCCCGGCGATCGCCTGGACGATCGGCAGCGCCCGGTCGTCACCCTCGTAGGCCGACACCATGCCGAGGCAGTCGGTGAGCGACGCGATCGAGTGCCCCCATCCGAACTCGGCCCGGGGCGCCCCGTGGGCGACGGCCTCCCAGATCAGCTCACCGGGGTTTGCGTCGGCGCGCAGCAGTCGGACCACGTCGCGGGCGACCTGGCCCACGTAGTCGCGCTCGATCCCGCTGCGCAGGCTGGTGAGGAGGCGAGCCCGGACCTCGACCGGGTCGGGCTCGGCGATCTCCACCACCAGCGAGCCGTCGGCCGCGACCGCGACCGGGTACGAGCGCACGTCCTCCTCGCCCAGCACGCAGCGCCCGTCGCTCACCCGGAACTTCCAGTTGTGCCACGCGCACGTCAGCAGCTCGCCGTCGAGCTGGCCCGTCGTGAGCCCGTAGCCCTCGTGCGGACAGGCCTGGTCGAGGGCGTGCACCCCCGTGCTCGTGCGGACGAGGCAGAGGCGGTGGCCGTCGACCTTGACCATCTTCATGGCGCCCTCGGCGAGATCGTCGAGGTGGCCCGCGGTGTGGTGCGTCGTCATGACGATCGACGGTAAGACTTCAAGCATGGTTGAAGTCAAGAGGCCCGGCCGCGCTCCCCGTCGGTTGACGATCGGCGAGGTGGCGCAGCGAACCGGGGTGGCCACCTCGGCACTGCGGTTCTACGAGGACCACGGCTTGATCCGCTCCGAGCGGTCCGAGGCGGGGCACCGCCGCTACCACCCCGACGTGCTGCGCCGTGTGAGCTTCGTCCGCACCGCCCAGCGCGTGGGCCTCTCGCTCGGCGAGATCGCCGAGGCGCTCGCATCGCTCCCCGAGTCGCGCACCCCGACGGCGCGCGACTGGGGCCGGCTGGCTCGGGCGTGGCAGCCACGGCTCGACGAGCAGATCGCGCTGCTCCAGCGGATGCGCGACCAGCTCGACGAGTGCATCGGCTGCGGCTGCCTGTCGCTCACGTCGTGCGGCATCTGGAACCCCGACGACGACGCCGCCCGGCTCGGCACCGGCCCGCGCTACCTGCTCGGCGACGACCGGCCGATCGCGAGCCCGAGATGACGCAGTACTTCTGTCCGGCGTGCTTCGCCGAGGTGGGCTCCGCCGCCCCGGTGTGCCTGGCGTGTGGCGTGACGGCCGCGGACTGGGAGGCTGATCGCACCTACACGCAGCGGCTCGTGCACGCTCTCGGCCACCCGGTTCCCACCACGCGGATGATGGCGATCCTGGCGCTGAAGGGACGGCTCGAACCGGACACCGCGATGCCGCTGGCGCTGTGCGCGCAGGCCTACCCCGTCGACGTGGTCCAAGGGATGGAGATCCTGCGAGCGATCGAAGCGCTCGCCGCCGACGCGCCGCAACGCCAGGCGGCGTTGCGGAACCTCACGACCCACCCGTCGCGCCTGATGCGCGACCGGGCTGCCGAGCTCCTCGAGCAACCGCCACGAACCGGCGATCCAGGCAGCCCGTAGGGCCAGATCGCTCGTGGCGGGGCGCTCGTCACGTGTCCGCATCAGAGTTCGAGTCGTTCGACCGTGGTGATGGGATCGATGGCGCGATCGAACGATGCGACCCGTCCGACGCCCGTCGATTCGGCGCACGCGACGAGGTACGCCTCGGCGAAGTCGAGGCGATCGAACTCGTAGATCTCGATGGCCCGGAGCAGCAGGGCAGCGTCGACGGTGACGACTGATGGCATCAGCAGCAGCGAACGGATGACCGTGGCGATCCGGCCGCGCGGCGCCTCGTAGAACGACTCGAGCACGTAGATCGTCTCGGCGACGATCACGTCGGCGAGGTACAGCTCGGTGGCTGCGGCGAGGAACGCAGTTGCTCGTTCCGCCATGTCGGGCGGATCAGCGGTGAGGTGCCGAACCAGGACGTTCGTGTCGACGAACGCGCTCACCGGCGCGCGTTCGCCCGTGCGCTGCGCGTCCTGCGAATGACGTCATCCCATGCAGCGTTGCGCTTCGCTGCCGGCACGGCGATCGCACCCTGGAGCGACAAGAAGTCCGGGGTGCGCGCGAGCACCGCTCGATTCCCTTCGACCCGGAACACCACCTCGTCGCCCTCCTGGAGTCCGAGCGCGTCGCGCACCGACTTGGGGACCGTGAGCTGTCCCTTGGAGCTCATCTTCGCCGCGATCTCCATCAAGGCTCTCCTTACATGCCGTCAGCAGTAAGGATACGCAGGGAAGAGCCGGTGGAGACGATGGGATTCGAACCCACGACCCCCTGCTTGCAAAGCAGGTGCTCTAACCAGCTGAGCTACGTCCCCGAGCCCCGTCAGGTTACCGGCCCGTCCGGGGTCACTCGGTGGTGACCGCCGTCGTGTGCTCGGCGTCGTCCGGGTCGTGGGCCGCGAGTGCGTCGAGCAGGTCGTTCATGTGGTGGAACAGGATCCGCTTGCCCTCGATCTTGTACTCGTGACCGGTCGAGGTGTCGGTGATCACCGCCGTGCGCACGGTGACCTTCTGGTGCATCT